>NZ_JBXARC010000026.1:0-26642 GCF_058807855.1 Staphylococcus sp. GW821-FHT11H10
CTCTAGGAATTATGTTTCAACTCTACTAAGTAGAATATAAGTTATTCACCTTTATGTAAAAGTCTAATCTATTGCAACAGTTTACGTTTTTAATTATATTAATCTATATTTTTGCACTTAAAATCATAAAATAAACAACACAACAATCATCAAAATAATAACGAGTATATCGGCTAGTATAGTATTAACGTCTTTCTCTAAAATATCTGGTATTGCGCCAATACACAAACCTAGAATAAAAGTAAAAGAAAAAATATTGAAAAATAGATGTAGGATTGACCATCCAAACACCAAATTCAATAACCAAGTCAAAATTAATAAAAGTACTGAAAAACCTAATATACTCTTAGATATTGCTTGATATTTTTTATACTTTTTCTCTCTCTTTAAAAACATTCAAAGCCTCCTAAAATTATTATTCCTGCTTTTTATTCCTCTTATATATTTTATATATTAAATAAACAAACACAACCATTAGCGTTAATAAATCAAAAGAATGTTTTAGTGCATCTTTCCAAGATTGATTTATCCATAAATAACGTATTAAAAATAAAATTATCGATTGAATAACTGCTATTAAAAACACATTGATAATGGGACCATCTTTTACTAAATTATATATAATAAGGACAATGCAAATAATAGTTACAATCAGCATTATGATATGAGCCACTATTTAGTACTCCTTAATCAAATTATTAATTTATAAATAAATGTTTCATCTGTATTTTATCAAAAATAGATTAATACATTCGACATCCTACTATCTATTTCTAATAATAGATCAGCAATCATATATTTAGACCTTCGCAATAAAACAAAAAGCTAGAAACCGTTTCATATCAACGTTTCTAGCTTTATATCTAATAATTATTTATATTCTGGAACTACGACTCGCCAACCATGCGTATCTTCTAATTTACCACTTTGGATGCCAGTATATGTGTCGTATAATTTTTTAGTAATTTCTCCTGGCTCGTTATTGTTAATAACGATTTCTCTATCTTCATACTTTAATGTACCGACTGGAGAAATAACTGCTGCTGTACCTGAACCGAATACTTCAGTCAATTCACCTTTGTCGTAAGCTTCGAATAATTCCTCGATTGACACTTTACGTTCTTCAACCTCATAGCCTAACTCTTTAGCTAATTCAATGATTGATTTACGTGTAATACCTGGTAAGATACTTCCATTTAAAGCAGGTGTAACTAATTTACCATTTTCAACGAAGAAGATGTTCATACTACCAACTTCTTCAACATATTTTTGTTCTACACCGTCTAACCATAATACTTGATCATAGCCTAAATTATTAGCATTTGTTTGTGCTAATAAACTTGCTGCATAGTTACCTGCTACTTTAGCGAACCCTACACCACCACGTACGGCACGAACATATTCATCTTCAACGTAAATTTTAGTTGTTTTTAAAGTGTCTCCGCCATAATATGCTCCTGATGGAGATAAAATGATTAATAATTTGTATTGATGAGATGCTCTTACTCCTAAAATGCCCTCAGTCGCAAATACAAATGGACGGATATATAATGATTGTCCTTCTCCCTCAGGTACCCAATCACGTTCAACGTCTACTAATTGTTTTAAACCTTCTAGTAATAATTCCTCATCTACTTTAGGCATCTCTAAACGTGCTAATGAATCATTAATACGTTTGAAGTTTTGATCTGGTCTAAATAATACAACTTCTCCTTCATGTTTATATGCTTTTAAACCTTCAAATACCGCTTGTCCATAGTGAAGACCTTGTGCAGCTGGTGAAACTTCGAATGGTGCGTAAGGAATAATTTTTAAATCATGCCAACCTTTATCTACATCATAATCAAAACTTAACATATAATCTGTAAAGTATTGACCGAATCCTAAATTACCTTCTGGTTTTTCTTTAAGCGAGTCGCGTTGTTCAAATTTAACTTTTTCTGACATGATGAAAGCCTCCTAAATAAATCTTAGTTAGTGATAGTATATTAAATTATAGCAATCTCGTAATGTTGATTCAATGAATTTTCTAAAAATTCAAACTAAATACTAATTGTAAACCCTTTCTTTAAAAATAACATACTTTAGCAAATTTTTAATGACCATTACTAACTAATTTTGGATAAAAAAAGAAAACCTCAAACATTTCGTCTGAGGTTCTGTGTTATATGACTTGTATGACAGTCACACTTTATTTATTTTGTTCTTTTTCTTCAATTGCTTTTAACATTAATTCAGTCATACCAGCTAAATCGTATTTAGGGTTAAAGCCCCACTCTTTACGAGAATAGCTTGTATCAATATTATCTGGCCAGCTATCAGCAATTGCTTGACGTACTGGATCTACTTCATAATCCAATGCGAAGCCAGGATAATGTTTTTGGATTTCAGCTTTAATTTGTTCAGGTTCAAAACTCATAGCACTTAAGTTATAGCCATTACGTGTTACAAGTTTGTCGCTATCTGCTTCCATTAATTTAATAATTGCATCAATTGCATCATCCATATACATCATATCCATGTATGTGTCTTTAGCAATGTAGCTTGTGTAACGACCTTTTCTAACCGCTTCAAAATAAATTTCAACAGCATAATCAGTAGTACCGCCACCTGGTTCTTTAACATGAGAGATAAGTCCTGGGAATCTCACACTACGCGTATCGACACCAAATTTTGTGAAATAGTATTGGCATAATAACTCACCAGCAACTTTGTTCACACCATACATTGTAGTAGGTTGTTGAATTGTATTTTGTGGTGTATCTTTCTTAGGCGTTGAATCACCAAATGCACCAATTGAACTTGGTGTGAAGAAATGTAATTCATACGTTCTAGCTGTTTCTAATGCGTTCATTAGACCGCCCATATTTAAATCCCATGCTAATAAAGGATTTTTCTCAGCAGTCGCTGATAATAATGCAGCCATATGCATTAACGTATCTGCTTTGAAGTTCTCAACGATTGCCATCATAGCTTCACGATTTGTAACATCTAATACTTCAAACGGACCATTGTTAACTGGTGAATCTTCTTCTGGCTCTCTAATATCCGTAGCTAATACATTGTCATTTCCGTAAATTTCTCTACATTTTAATACCAACTCAGTACCAATTTGACCAAGTGCTCCTGTAATAACGATTCTTTCCATAAATAAAAAACTCCCTTTGTGTGTTTACCACGAATGATTGTCCTTTTAGGGTGTACATAATCCCTATTTACATGCTTATTATAATATAAAAGCGCTTTCTTGTATACTCACAAAGTACATTCTTTTAAATTCACTTTATTTTTGAAAAGTCAGAGATACATACTCTTCACAACGTTATATTTATTAATTGTTTTTAAAATTATTGTAAATAATTTAATGAGTAAGCTTAAGACTTTGCGACTTATGCTAATATGAGAATGTAAATTTCATCTAATAAAGGAGGCAAATATGAAGCGATATCTTATTCCACTTTTAGTTTTATGTTTTATCGTATTTGGTATTACCACTGGTACCTCTTATGCAGCTGAATCACAGGCAACACAATCTACTAACATAACTGCTACCGAAGAAGCATCACAAACAGCTTCAAAAGAAGCATCATCAGCCAACATTGAATCTACTAATAAACCTTTATCTCTTGAGTCAAGCAACGTTTCACATAATGAACAAGCCACACCTTCGTCTGAAACAACTACACATCTTAATGTTGAAACGTCTACAACACAAAACACTACTTCAGAGAAGCATAATAATTCATCTCAAGGTTCTGCCTTTTCACAAGAAAAAGCTACACTTGAACCTACTACAAACGAAAATAATACATCTTCACAAGAAAAAGCTAAACCTGAACCTGCTTCAAATGAAAATAATACATCGCAATCCCATGATACGAAGGTAAAACCTTCTCCTTCGACGTCGGATCAAAGCAAGTCTATGCAAGTAGAAACTACAAAAGAATCTACTTCCACTAAAGTTAAACAAACACCTCAAGAACCAACTCAACAACAGCAAAAGAGTAATGTTCCAGAATCACAACAATCTACACCTGCTTCAAAGCAAGTGTTTAAAAAAAGCAATACTACATCAGAACAAGCAGCACCGAAATCTCAACATGTGACTGTCAACAAAAGAATGGCAGCAACTTCTGACAACACAAATGAACATACAATTTTACATACAAATGATATTCATGGCCGATTTGTAGAGGATGATGGAAGAGTCATCGGTATGGCTAAAGTAAAAGGTCTTAAAGACAAATATAATCCGGATTTAATGGTGGATTCAGGAGATGCTTTTCAAGGTTTACCTGTTTCTAACAATTCAAAGGGAGAAGAAATGGCCAAAGCTATGAATAGCGTTGGCTATGATGCAATGACTGTCGGAAACCATGAATTTGACTTTGGTTATGATCAATTACTTAAATTGCAGAAACAATTAAACTTCCCTATTGTTTCTTCTAATATCTACAAAAATGGTAAACGTGTATTTGATCCTTCAACTACAGTAACTAAAAACAATGTCCGTTATGGTATTGTAGGTGTCACGACACCTGAAACAAAAACTAAAACGTCGCCTACTGCTGTTGAAGGTGTTGAATTTAAAGACCCATTAACTAGTGTCAAACAAGCCATGAATGAGATTAAAAACAATGTCGATGTATTCGTTATCTTATCGCACTTAGGTGTAGATAAATCGACGCAAAAAACTTGGCGTGGAGATTATTTAATTGATCAACTTACGAAAGACGGTTCATTTAAACAACCTATCTTCGTATTAGATGGTCACTCACATACCGTGATTGATAACGGTGAACATTATGGTACTAATAATGTACTCGCTCAAACTGGTACTGCACTAGCAAATGTAGGACGTGTGGATTTTACTTTTCAAAATCAAAAAGCGTCTGATATCAATGCATCGTTAATCAATGTAGCGGACGCCAAAGATATCACACCTGACCCACAAATTGATGCACAAACTAAAAAGGCAAATGACGACTTCTTAAAAGAAACATCAACAGTTGTTATACCTAATAATACAGTGACGTTAAATGGTGAACGTGCTCAAGCGCGCACGCAAGAAACAAACTTAGGTAACCTTATTACGGATGCTATGGAAGCATATGCCTCAAAGAACTTCTCACATCAACCTGATTTCGCAATCACTAACGGTGGTGGTATTCGAGCTTCAATTGAAAAAGGTGAGGTTACTGAAAATGACATCATAACAGTGTTACCATTCGGTAATTTAATTTCTCAAATTCAAGTGAAAGGTTCAGATGTTGAAAAAGCATTTGAACACAGTTTAAGTGCTGATACTGAAACTCAAGATGGTAAGAAAGTCTTAGGTGCAAATGGAGGATTCTTACAAGTATCTGACTCACTCAGAGTATATTATGATATCAATAAAGCATCTGGCCAACGCATTAATGCAATCAAGGTACTGAATAAAGAGAATGGAGAATATGAAGATCTAAATCCTAACCGTACTTACTATGTAACTACTAATGACTTCACAGCTAATCAAGGAGATGGCTATGATATGTTTGGTGGACAACGTGAGGAGGGCATTTCTCTAGATGCAGTTGTCGCTCAATATATTAAGAATACAGATTTAAATCAATACAATACCGAAGAACCTGTACGTATCATTAATGGTCTACCAGAAAGTAATGAACAACCAGACACTAGTAAAGAAGATAATGATAATAATCATTCAACTAATGGACATGATGGTCAACAACAAACACCAGATTCAAACAATGATGACAAAGACAATACTGGTCATATTAATGATAATGATGACAAAATTAAAGACGATAATGAAGCTGATTCTTCTAATAAAGATAATGTCATTGAATTCCCTAATAAAGACCATCAAAAAGATAATGACAACGTAATTGAAATCCCAGCTAACAATAATCAAACTCATAATAGCACTAATGATAATATTGTCATTCCAAGCACTACCGACAAGATGCATACTAACAACATAAAAGGAAATGCAATCGAACATCACCCTACTTCAAACTTAGTGAGTATTTCTAATAACAACAAAGGAACACGAGACCAATTGACTGGTAATGCAAGTCATTCACAACATTGTAAAGATGTCATTAAATTCCCAGTTCAAATAAATCCTAAAGATAATTTTTATAATGAGACACTAATAACTACTAATAGTAATGCTTCTAAAAATTCAAATCTTATGTTTACACAACAACATGGCGCAATCACATCATTACCAAATGCAGGTTTGAAAGATGGTAGTTTAGAACATGGTATCGCTATTATATTAGTAGTAGCAGGAACAGGATTAATTTACATCCGAACTCGTAAAAAATCAGCATAATTACAAATTTAAAACCGTGTAGATGACAATTAACAATATGTCATTTACACGGTTTATTCATAATTTTTAAAAAGTGTAGGTACTCACAGTAAGTTATTTAATGTGAATACTTTAATTTTTAGTGGCCCGGCAGCCTATTTATTTAAAATTACATACTTACACTTGCAATTTCCTTACAATATTAAAACTACTTCAGCATTATACTTCTTTATTTGCTACTGCTTTTTTATAGAAATAATTAGCAACAACGATATCTACAATTGCTAACCCTACTGATTTAAACAGCGTTACTTCCTTATCATCTTCACGTCCTGAAACTTTACCAGCTACGATATCCCCTAATTCTCCATGTAATGAATCTTTCGTTATAATGCCTTCTTCTTGAGGTACCTTTAAATCGCCAGTTTCTTCCATCGCAGCTTCTACTGACTCAACAACAATTTTATTAGCTACTAACATAGACTCTGATGGTAATTCCTGCATATTTGGTTTAAATGAACCTACTGCGTTTAAATGAACGCCGGGGTGTAATGAATGTGAATATACCGGATGATTAGAATTTGTCGCAGTTACAACAACGTCAGCCTCTTCCATCGCATCATCCGCTTCTTCAAAGACTTTCGTCGATACATTATAATTATTAGCTACTTCTTGAGCTAAACGTTCTGCATTTTCCTTAGTACGACTCGAAAAGTGAATTGTATCGATATGTCTAACTGCCATTACTGCAGCAATTAGTCCTTGTGCTTGATCACCAGAACCAATAACACATAGTGTTTTAGCATCTTCTCGTGCTAAGTATTTAGTTGCTACCCCAGAGATAGCACCTGTACGAATCTTAGTTAAATAACTGCCATCTAATACAGCTAATGTTTCACCAGTTTCATAATCACTTAATAACACTGATCCTGTAATTGTCTTTTTGCCTTTTTTAGGATTATCTGGCGCAAATGTAACTGTTTTAATACCAACCACTTTAAGATCATCAGATAATGCTGGCATAACTAAATATCTATTTCCTTCATTAAATGGTAAGACATACCTTAACGGTGTGTCTGTCTTCCCTTCTGAAAATGCCTTTAATGAATTCGCAACTTCATCAATGACTTCTTTCATGTCTAATAATGATTGCTGGTCTTGTTCATTCAAAACTAACATGTCTGATACCTCCACTTTATATTTAATATCTATTTATCTTTTACCCGTCAAAACACCAAATTGTCATTGTTAAATGGCATTATCAATACAATTATTTCAAAAACATGTTTGTGTTAAGTTAATTTGATTAAAGTATTAATTTAGTATTGTGCTTATATGTTAATGGTGCTATCTTATTACTATAAATAAAAGTCTTGCACAGAAGTGTAGCCTTGAGATTTCATGCTTATTATGAAACTATTTATAAACTTTTGACGCCTAGAGTGGCACGACGAAATCGTTGTGCCACTCTAATTTGCTTTATTCATTAATCTTTTAAATTCTTTAGCTAGATTTCACTCTTAAATGTACTAAAAATTTTAATGTGTTTGATTTAAGTGTCTTTTCAGTTGAGTTAGCTTCTGCAAATGTACTATGAATGATTAAAATATTATATTTGGCTCATCCTCTTTTTCACATTTCAATCCACGAAACCCTCATCATAATAAGTAGCCTTATTATTTAAAAACGCATTCAAACTATGATGATAATAGATTAACTTTTCATCAGCTTCTGGAATCGAGAACCAACCTAATGTCGAAATTTCATCTTTCATTTGTATGTCTGTTGTATAATCTTGAACCTGTGCTTTGAACATGATAAAAAGTGTATGAACATTCATCTGTGTCGATTTACCCTCATTAACACTTACTATGTCGTTAACTTCAACGAATAATCCTGTTTCTTCTCTAACTTCACGCTTTAGCGCTTCAACTAAAGTTTCACCGTATTCAACTTTGCCACCTGGTAATGACCATCCGCCACCATCTGTATTATGAACTAATAACACGTTTCCCTCTTCATTTTGTATCAATGCATATACTACTTTTAAATCCTTCATTCATCTAACCTTCAATCATTAGGAATTTCAAACCGACTGACCAAATTTCCATTCTTTTTAACGTAAGATTCAATTTCATAACCACCACTATGTTTGATCACTTTTTGAGAGGCAACGTTTTTGGGATTTGTAGTCATTAACACTTTATCTACGCCTATTTCTTTTAGAAAAGCTTTAGCCTCTTGCAGCATCAACGAAGCAATACCTTGTCCTCTACGTGACTTACACACTCCGTAACCTACATGACCACCTATGTTTACTAAGCGTTGATTCAAGTAATGACGAATATCGACTGCACCAACAATCATCTCATCCTCGAAGCAAAATAATGTTGTCGTCGGTACCCAGTCTTCATCAACTTCAGTACTGTTTAGACGGTCTACCATACTCTCAAATGATTCATACCTTGACATGTCAGTGTTTGAAGGCACTATTGGTTCACCATTCACATACCATTCTTGGAGGTACTTCGTTAAAGCATCTTTATCTGCATAACTCAATTGTCTTAAACGTAACACGAGTATCCCTCCTTCTGCACTATAAGCTAATATTGTTTTAGTTTGTCACTTCATATTTTACAATTATTCGTTATAAAACAATTTTACCAAAATACTAATCTGTTCCTCACTTAAAAACAAAGCATAAATTTCAAAAACAGCTTTTTGTAACAATAAAAAGACTGGGACAATGAATATCATCCCAGCCTAAAAATTCTATCTTCTATTTTAAATTATTTAATAGTGCCTAATTCTTTACCAACTTTTTCATAAGCAGCAATTGCTTTATCTAACATTTCTTTTGTATGTGCTGCTGTAGGCATGTTTCTTACACGACCTGTACCACGAGGTACTGTTGGGAATACGATAGATTTTACATATACGCCTTCATCTTTAAGACGTTTACTAAATTCTTGAGTTTCTTTTTCATCACCAATAATAACTGGTGTAATTGGTGTTTCTGATTCACCAGTATTGAATCCGAGTTTTTCTAAACCATCTTTTAAATATTTAGCGTTATCCCATAATTGATCGTGTAATTCAGTAGAAGCCATTAATTTTTTCACAGCTTCTGTAATTGCTTTTGTATCTCCAGGTGCTAAAGAAGTTGAGAATAAGAATGGACGTGATTGAGCTTTTAACCAATCAATTAATTCTTTAGTTCCTGCTACGTAACCGCCAACTACACCGATAGCTTTAGAAAGTGTACCGATTTGGAAGTCAATTTTATCTTGTAAGCCAAAATGTTTAACCGTACCTGCACCTTTACCCATAACGCCTGAACCATGTGCATCATCAACATAAGTAATTAAACCGAATTCTTCAGCAATTTCAACGATTTCTGGTAATTTAGCAACGTCTCCATCCATACTGAATACACCATCAGTAATGTACATTACTTTATTATATTGACCAGATTCTACAGCTTCTTTTGCTTTAGCTCTTAAGTCATCCATATCTGAGTGGTTAACACGGATGATTTTAGCTTTAGATAGACGACAACCATCAATAATTGAAGCATGGTTTAATTCATCTGAAAGAATCGCATCGTTTTTGTTCATTACTGCTGAAATAGCTGCCATGTTACAGTTGAAACCTGATTGATAAGCGATAGCTGCTTCAGTACCTTTGAATTTAGCTAAAGTCTCTTCTAATTCATCGTGTAGGTCTAATGTACCGTTGATTGAACGTACAGCACCAGCACCAACACCGTGTGAATCGATAGCATGTTTAGCTGCAGATTTTAAATCTTCATTTGTCGCCAGTCCTAAGTAGTTGTTTGATGATAAGTTAATATATTGTTTCCCATTGATTGTGATTTCTGGACCATTAGCACCTTCAATAGAATCGATTTCGTTATATAATCCATTATCTTTTAAATATTGAATATTTTCTTCTAAGAAATTGTGTAGTGATTGAACCATATTCATATCCCCTTTGTATTTTTTATATCAACATAATCATAACTGATTTTCCTTCAACATGAAAGCACTATCATTCCAGTAAATTCAATATATTGCATATTCTTTACGTCATGTACAACTGTTCATACAACATGTATTTTTTACTTCATTTTTCAAAAAATAAATAATTAAACTATTGAGTTGTATTAGAATTTGATATACTAAAATTCATAATAATTAGGAAGAAGTGGTTAATGTGTTAGATTGGTTTCAATTAGCCAGTAATAAGGAAAATAGAATGATACAGATGCGCCGATATATGCATCAATATCCTGAACCTTCTTTCGAGGAAACTTGGACGCATAATTATATTCTAAATCAGCTCAGTCATCTTGATTGCGAGATCGAATCACCTATTGGCCGTAATGGCATTAAAGCAACGTTTAAAGGAAAAGAAAATGGCCCTACTGTGGCATTTCGCGCTGACTTTGATGCTTTGCCGGTACAAGAACTTAACGATGTACCTTATAAATCTAAAAATGATGGCTTTATGCATGCGTGTGGTCATGACGGACATACAGCTATTTTATTGGGTGTCGCTGAAATTGTACATGAACATCGCCATTTATTAAAAGGAAACGTGGTTTTTATCTTCCAATATGGTGAGGAAATTATGCCTGGTGGTTCTCAAGAAATGATTGATGATGGTTGCTTAAATGGTGTAGACAAAATTTATGGTACACATCTATGGAGTGGTTACCGTACTGGAACAATATATTCAAGACCTGGTGCTATTATGGCATCACCAGATGAATTCTCAGTTACAATCAAAGGTAAAGGTGGTCATGGTGCTAAACCACATGAAACCATTGATCCTATCGTTATTATGGCTGAGTTTATCCTAAGTGCGCAAAAGATCATATCTAGAACAATTGATCCTGTAAAAGAAGCAGTGCTCACATTCGGAATGATTCAAGCGGGATCATCGGATAGTGTTATTCCTGATAGTGCTTTTTGTAAAGGTACTGTGAGAACATTTGACACTGAACTTCAAACTCATATACACAATAAAATGGATAAGTTATTACAAGGACTTGCGTTAGCAAACGACATAACTTATGACTTGGAATACATTCGTGGTTATTTACCTGTACATAATCATGTAAATGCATTTGAAGTTGTTAAACAAGCAGCGAATGATTTACATTTACGTTTTAATGAATCTGAATTAATGATGATTGGTGAGGATTTCTCTCACTATTTAAAAGTACGTCCAGGTGCGTTTTTCTTAACTGGATGTGGTAATCCAGACAAAGGTATAACAGCGCCACATCATAATCCTCACTTTGATATAGATGAGTCTGCATTTAAATATGCGGCTAGTGAGTTTTTAAAGATTTTAGAAATTGAACAAGTATTTTAAAATTGAATAAATTTATTTAGATTTTGTATGTCTATGATTACTCTTACATTGAGTTGGTCATAGGCATTTTTTATTATTATTAAGATGAGATTGAAAAAGCATAATCTGAAAACTAGAAATAAGATTAAAATGTAAATATGACATTTACAAAAATAAAAAAAGACTCCCAATAGGGAGTCTCATTTAGAAATAAGGAATAATTAAAATTATTCGATGATTTCAGTTACAACGCCTGATCCTACAGTACGTCCACCTTCACGGATTGAGAAACGAGTACCGTCTTCAATCGCGATAGGAGCGATTAATTCTACTGTCATTTCAACGTTGTCACCAGGCATAACCATTTCTGTACCTTCTGGTAAGTTAACAACACCAGTTACGTCAGTAGTACGGAAATAGAATTGTGGACGATAGTTTGTGAAGAATGGAGTGTGACGTCCACCTTCGTCTTTAGATAAAACGTATACGTCTGCTTTAAATTTTGTGTGAGGTGTGATTGAACCTGGAGCAGCTAATACTTGACCACGTTGTACGTCTTCACGAGCAACACCACGTAATAATGCACCAATGTTGTCACCAGCTTCAGCGTAGTCTAATAATTTACGGAACATTTCTACACCAGTAACAGTTGTTTTAGAAGTGTCATGGATACCAATGATTTCAACTTCTTCACCAACTTTGATTTGACCACGTTCAACACGGCCTGTAGCAACAGTACCACGACCAGTGATTGAGAATACGTCCTCAACTGGCATCATGAATGGTTTGTCAGAATCACGTTCTGGAGTTGGAATGTAATCATCAACTGCTTGCATTAATTCTAAGATTTTTTCTTCGTATTGAGCATCGCCTTCTAAAGCTTTTAATGCTGAACCAGCGATTACAGGTACATCGTCACCTGGGAAGTCGTATTCAGATAATAAGTCACGTACTTCCATTTCAACTAATTCTAATAATTCTTCATCGTCAACCATGTCAACTTTATTTAAGAATACTACTAATGCTGGTACACCAACGTTACGTGATAAAAGAATGTGTTCACGAGTTTGTGGCATTGGACCGTCAGCAGCAGATACTACTAAGATACCGCCGTCCATTTGAGCAGCACCAGTAATCATGTTTTTAACATAGTCAGCGTGTCCTGGGCAGTCAACGTGAGCATAGTGACGTTTGTCAGTTTGATACTCGATGTGTGCAGTATTGATTGTGATACCACGTTCTTTTTCTTCTGGAGCGTTGTCAATCATGTCATATGATTGTGCTACAGTGTCACCATTTTTAGCTAATACAGTTGCGATAGCAGCTGTTAAAGTAGTTTTACCATGGTCAACGTGACCGATAGTACCAATATTGGCATGTTCTTTTGAGCGATCAAATTTTTCTTTTGCCATTATTAAATCTCTCCTATTCTAGTAAAAGTTATTTCAATATTATCTCTCATGATAGTTTCTCACCATCATGAGACATAATGATTGTTAGAATTCATAATTCATTTATAATGCATTTTCAGTAAAAAATCAATTCATAAAGATGTTCGCTTAATTAATAAGCTTACGCTGTATTTTACCTAGAAATTCTAGCTAAAACAAGTTTAATTATTCACCTTTATTTTTTTTGATGATATCATCAGCAATTGATTTTGGAACTTCTGCATAGTGATCGAAGTACATAGTGTAAGTACCGCGACCTTGAGTGTTAGAACGTAATGAAGTTGCGTAACCGAACATTTCTGAAAGTGGTACATAAGCGTTAACAACTTGTGCATTACCACGAGGTTCCATACCATCAACACGTCCACGACGAGCTGTTACGTCACCCATGATATCACCCATGTATTCTTCAGGCATTTCGATTGTTACTTTCATCATTGGTTCTAAGATAACTGGATCACATTTTTTAGCAGCTTCTTTAAGTGCTAATGATGCAGCAATTTTGAAGGCCATTTCAGATGAATCGACATCATGGTATGAACCATCAAATAATTTTGCTTTAACATCGATTAATGGATAACCAGCTAATACACCGTTTTCCATAGCATCTTTAAGACCAGCTTCAACTGATGGAATGTATTCACGAGGAACTACACCACCAACGATAGAGTTTTCGAATTCGAAACCTGCGCCAGTTTCGTTTGGTGTGAATTCAATGTGAACATCACCGTATTGACCACGACCACCAGATTGACGAGAGAATTTACCTTGAACTTGTGCAGATTGCTTGAACGTTTCACGATATGAAACCATTGGGGCACCTACATTACATTCAACGTTGAATTCTTTCTTCATACGGTCAACTAAGATGTCTAAGTGTAACTCACCCATACCACCGATGATAACTTGTCCAGTTTCTTCATCTGTGTGTGCATGGAAAGTAGGGTCTTCTTCTTGTAATTTAACTAAAGCTTGAGTCATTTTATCTTGGTCAGCTTTAGATTTTGGTTCTACTGATAAGTGGATAACTGGTTCAGGGAATTCCATTGATTCTAAGATAATGTCATTCTTTTCACCACATAATGTGTCGCCAGTACCTGTATCTTTAAGACCAACTGCAGCAGCGATATCGCCTGAGTAAACAGTGTCGATTTCTTGACGTGAGTTAGCGTGCATTTGTAATAAACGACCTACACGTTCACGTTTGTCTTTAGTTGAGTTTTTAATGTAAGAACCTGATGTTAAAGTACCTGAATATACACGGAAGAAAGTTAATTTACCAACATAAGGGTCAGTCATAACTTTGAATGCTAATGCAGCGAATTCAGCTGAATCGTCTGGTTTAGCAATTACTTCTTCTTCAGGATTTTCAGCACGATGGCCTACGATTGGTTTAACATCTAAAGGTGATGGTAAGTAGTCAATTACTGCGTTCAGCATTAATTGAACACCTTTGTTTTTGAATGCTGTACCGCAAAGTACTGGGTAGAATTCTACGTCAGTAGTTGCTTGACGAATAGCATTTTTTAATTCTGCTACTGAAATTTCTTCATCACCAAGATATTTTTCCATTAATTCATCGTTAGTTTCTGCAACTGCTTCGATTAAATTAGAACGAGCTTCTTCTGCTCTTTCTTTGTGATCTTCAGGGATTTCAATTTCGTCAATTTCAGTACCTAAGTCATTAGTATATTTGAAGCATTTCATTTCTACTAAGTCAATGATAGCTTCAAATTCGTCTTCGGCACCAATTGGTAATTGGATAGGTGCAGCGTTAGCATCTAAACGATCATGTAATGTACTTACAGAATAGTCGAAGTTAGCGCCTAATTTATCCATTTTGTTTACGAATACGATACGAGGTACACCGTAAGTTGTAGCTTGACGCCAAACCGTTTCAGTTTGAGGTTCTACACCTGATTGAGCATCAAGTACAGTAACTGCACCATCAAGTACACGTAAAGAACGTTCAACCTCAACAGTGAAGTCTACGTGTCCTGGAGTATCGATAATGTTTACACGGTGGCCATCCCATTGAGCTGTTGTAGCAGCTGATGTGATTGTAATACCACGGTCTTGTTCTTGTTCCATCCAGTCCATTTGTGAAGCACCTTCGTGTGTTTCACCAATTTTGTGGATACGACCTGTATAGTAAAGAATACGTTCAGTCGTAGTTGTTTTACCAGCATCAATGTGAGCCATGATACCGATGTTACGAGTGTTTTTCAAAGAAAAGTCTCTAGCCATTGTTTTTCTCCTTCCAGTAATTACTGAATAAGTACTATTGAATATGGCGATGCCCTAAGCATGAGCCATCTTATTTGGTAAACCAATGTGACGGAACACACTCAGGGTTAAAGCTTTAATCTTACCAGCGGTAGTGAGCGAATGCTTTGTTCGCTTCAGCCATTTTGTGAGTGTCCTCACGTTTCTTAACGGCACCACCTGTATTATTAGCAGCATCTAAGATTTCGTTAGCTAAACGATCTTCCATAGTTTTTTCACCACGAAGACGAGCGTAGTTAACTAACCAACGTAATCCTAGAGTAGTACGACGTTCTGGGCGAACCTCAACTGGTACTTGGTAGTTTGAACCACCCACACGACGAGCTTTTACTTCTAATACTGGCATAATGTTGTTAATTGCTTCTTCAAATACTTCTAAAGCATCACGACCACTGCGTTGTTCTACAAGGTCAAATGCTGAATAAAGAATTCTTTGTGCTGTTCCGCGTTTACCATCTAACATGATTTTGTTGATCAATTTTGTAACTAATTTAGAGTTATGAATTGGATCTGGTAATACGTCTCTTTTAGGTACTGATCCTTTACGAGGCATAATTAAAATCCTCCCTTCCTATTATAGTATATTATTAAAAATTGAAATTAAAATTTACACAATCTTAAACTTAATTTTTAGGTTTTTTAGTTCCGTATAATGAACGGCCTTGTCTACGTCCGTCAACACCTGAAGTATCAAGTGCACCACGTACGATGTGGTAACGCACACCAGGTAAGTCTTTTACACGTCCACCACGTACAAGTACTACACTGTGTTCTTGTAAGTTATGGCCGATACCAGGGATGTATGCGTTGATTTCAATATTGTTTGATAAACGCACACGTGCATATTTACGTAACGCTGAGTTAGGTTTTTTAGGTGTCATAGTACCTACACGAGTACAAACACCACGTTTTTGAGGTGAATTTAAGTTAGTAAATTGTTTCTTTTTACTATTAAAACCTCTGTTTAAAGCTGGTGAATCTGATTTTTTAGATTTGCTTTGTCTAGGTTTACGTACTAATTGGTTAATAGTTGGCATTGAAATGTCCTCCTCTCTTCACTTTTTAATTCCACACATCCAGGTGGTTCATTTTTAGGTTAAATAAAATTTAGTAAGCAATACACTTACTAATTCTCATTCAATAACGCAACAATAGTCGCATTAACGTTAATACCTACATAACTACCTAAAGCATGCTTGCTTTGAAAATAAGTAATAGGTATATTTTTATGATTGATTAAACTAAATACGCGAGCTAACAAATGTACCTCAACGTCTTGAGCAATAATCAAAGATGCAACTTGATCTCTATTTAACGCTTTAAGCGTTTCTTTAAGACCAACTACATAGTGTTGTTTGTTAAAGCGTGCAACTTTTTCATTAGACATTAAAATATCCTCCAAAGTTCTGCTTGCATCAACCTTTACAATAATAACACTTAAATCAGCATTAAGTCAACATATTTTGCAGACTTTTTACTAATAATAAAAAATAAAGAACGAGAGCGAGACTATCATCTCAAAAGATTGATAAGTCCCGTCTCGTCAATATTGAAATAAATATGAATTCAGTTTTATTTCATTAATTATTCAATGATTTCTGCTTCTTCAGTTTCTGTAACTGGTGTTTCAGCTTTATCATATTTAACGTCACTATAACGTCTCATACCAGTACCAGCTGGAATTAACTTACCAATAATAACGTTTTCTTTAAGTCCAAGTAAGTCGTCGCGTTTACCTTTAATTGCTGCATCTGTAAGTACACGAGTTGTTTCTTGGAATGATGCTGCTGATAAGAAGCTTTCAGTTTCAAGAGACGCTTTTGTAATACCAAGCAATACTGGTTTAGCAGTTGCTGGACGTTTACGTTCTTTAAACGCTTCTCTGTTTGCATCTGTAAAGCTATGAATGTCAACCAATGAACCAGGTAATAACTTAGTATCACCAGCTTCGATGATTCTAACTTTACGTAACATTTGTCTTACCATTACTTCAACGTGTTTATCATCAATTTCTACACCTTGCATACGATAAACTTTTTGAACTTCTTTAAGTAAGTAACTTTCAGTCGCATTTAAACCAGCAACAGCTAGGAAGTTCTTAGGTTCGATTGAACCTTCAGTTAATACTTCACCACGTTCAACTGATTGACCGACTTCTACTTTTAATCTAGAAGTACCTGAAGCTAAGTAAGATCTTGTTTCATTAGCACCTTTAACAACAATTTCTTGTTGGCGATCTTTTGCTAATTTAATATCTTCAACGACACCTTCGATTTCAGTAATCACAGCTTGACCTTTTGGATTACGTGCTTCGAAGATCTCTTGAATACGTGGAAGACCTTGAGTGATATCGCTTCCTGCTACACCACCTGTATGGAATGTACGCATTGTAAGTTGGGTACCAGGTTCACCGATTGATTGAGCAGCGATTGTACCAACTGCTTCACCCACTTCAACTTTTTCACCAGTAGCAAGGTTTTTACCGTAACATTTTTCACAAACACCGTGACGTGTGTTACATGTAAATGCTGAGCGGATGTACATTTGTTCAATACCGGCATCAGTGATTTTCTTAGCGATTTCAGCAGTGATTAATTCGTCTGGACGGATGATGATTTCATCAGTTTCAGGATGACGAATTGTTTCTTTAGAATAACGTCCTTCAATACGTTCGATGAATGGTTCGATCATTTCTGTACCTTCTTTGATATCAGAAACTAGTAAGCCGCGGTCTGTGCCACAGTCTTCTTCACGAACAATAACGTCTTGAGCAACGTCAACAAGACGACGAGTAAGGTAACCAGAGTCAGCTGTTTTAAGGGCTGTATCGGCAAGACCTTTACGCGCACCGTGTGTAGAGATGAAGTATTCTAACACTGTTAAACCTTCACGGAATGAAGATGTGATTGGTAACTCAATAATTTTACCTGATGGTGCGGCCATTAAACCACGCATACCAGCTAATTGTGTAAAGTTAGATGCGTTACCACGTGCACCAGAATCACTCATCATGAAGATTGGGTTTGTTTTCTCAAGAGATTGCATTAATTCGCCTTGAATTTGATCTTTGGCATCTGTCCAAATTTCAACAACGGCATTATAACGTTCATCTTCAGTAATTAAACCACGATTAAATTGTTTAGATACACGTTCTACTAATTTTTCGTGCTCATCTAAAATGTCTTGTTTATCTGGAAGTACAACAATATCTGCTACACCAACAGTGATACCAGCTTTAGATGAGAATTTGAAACCTAAATCTTTCATACGGTCAAGCATCATAGATGTATCAGTGATACTGAATCTATTGAAGACTTCGGCAATAATATTACCTAAGAATTTTTTATTGAATGGTTCAATAAGTTCTTGTTCTTCAAAGTATGCTTTAAGTCCACCTTCACCCAATTGAGTTGAATCAATAAAGTATTTGTCAGGTGTTTTACCTTCAAGATTTGTTTGACTAGGTTCATTGATGAATGCGAATGAATCAGGAATGATTTCATTGAAAATCACTTTACCTACTGAAGTAGCTAAAATTTTGTTGTTTTGAGCTTCTGTGAATGTAGGGTTGTTAAATGATTTCGCATGTACACCAATACGAGTGTGTAAATGAACATAGCCATTTGCATAAGCTTTAAGCACTTCGTTTGTATCATTAAAGATAGTACCAGTGTTCATTGCATCTTTACGTTCTAATGTTAGGTAATAGTTACCTAATACCATATCTTGTGATGGTGTTACGACAGGTTTACCGTCTTTAGGGTTCAAGATGTTTTGAGCAGCTAACATTAACATACGTGCTTCAGCTTGTGCTTCTTTAGATAAAGGAACGTGAACGGCCATTTGGTCACCGTCAAAGTCCGCGTTGTAAGCTGTTGTTACAAGTGGGTGTAGACGGATAGCACGACCTTCAACTAATGTAGGTTCGAATGCTTGGATACCTAATCTGTGAAGAGTAGGTGCACGGTTAAGTAATACAGGGTGTTCTCTGATTACATCTTCCAATACGTCCCATACTTCATCGTCCATACGCTCAATTTTACTTTTAGCATTTTTGATGTTAGTAGCAATTTCACGTTGAACTAATTCCTTCATTACGAATGGCTTGAACAATTCAAGCGCCATTTCTTTAGGTAATCCACATTGATACATTTTTAAGCTTGGACCAACAGCGATAACTGAACGACCTGAATAGTCAACACGTTTACCAAGTAAGTTTTGACGGAAACGACCTTGTTTACCTTTCAACATATGTGAAAGTGATTTCAATGGTCTGTTACCTGGACCAGTAACTGGACGACCACGACGACCGTTATCGATTAATGCATCAACTGCTTCTTGCAACATACGTTTTTCGTTTTGAACGATGATGCCAGGAGCACCTAAGTCTAATAAACGTTTTAAACGATTATTACGGTTAATCACACGACGGTATAAATCATTTAAATCACTTGTTGCGAAACGTCCACCATCTAACTGAACCATTGGACGGATTTCAGGTGGAATAATTGGAAGTACGTCTAAAATCATCCACGCTGGATTATTACCAGAGTTTCTGAATGATTCAACAACTTCTAAACGTTTAATCGCACGTGTCAATCTTTGACCAGTTGCAGATTCTAATTCGTCACGCAATGATTTTAATTCTTCGTCTAAGTTAATTTCTTCTAATAGGTCTTTAATACCTTCAGCACCCATTTTAGCTACAAATTGACCTGGGTATTTATCGTAATATTCTCTGAATTCAGCTTCAGATAATAATGATTTTTTCTCTAAGCCTGTTGGACCTGGATCTACTACAACATATGAAGCGAAATAAATAACTTCTTCTAATGCTCTAGGAGACATGTCTAATAAAAGACCCATACGACTTGGAATACCTTTGAAATACCAAATATGTGAAACTGGAGCAGCTAATTCAATGTGTCCCATTCTTTCACGACGTACTTTAGATTTAGTTACTTCTACACCACATCTGTCACAGACCATGCCTTTGTAGCGTACACGTTTGTACTTACCACAACTACATTCCCAGTCTTTTGTAGGTCCAAAAATTCTTTCACAGAAAAGACCATCTTTTTCTGGTTTCAATGTACGATAGTTGATTGTTTCTGGTTTTTTTACTTCACCGTATGACCATGAACGGATTTTTTCAGGTGAGGCTAAACCGATTTTCATATAATGGAAATTATTTACATCAATCAAGGAGCCTACCTCCTTCAATTTAGATTAGCTGTGCTATTTGATTGATTTACATCTGTTGAAACTAAAACAAGTCATATGATTGTAGGGAAGAAATCAGCAAGATTAGCTTATTTTAAGTTTAAATCGAACTGAGTTTCTAATCCCTTACTTTTTATAAGTTCAAATTCTAATTAGTCAGTAGTTTCTTTTTGAGTTTCAGGAACATCTTTTTGTTGTAAATCTACTTTGCGCTCAGTTGCATCTTCATCATCAACATCAGCCATTTCGATTTCATTATCTTGTTCATCCATAACTTTGACATCTAAACCTAAACTTTGTAGTTCTTTCATCAATACGCGGAATGATTCTGGAACACTTGGTCTAGAGATGTTTTCACCTTTAACGATAGCTTCGTAAGTTTTAACACGTCCTACTGTATCGTCAGATTTGTAAGTTAAGATTTCTTGTAATGTGTAAGCAGCACCGTATGCTTCTAGTGCCCATACCTCCATCTCACCGAAACGTTGTCCACCGAATTGTGCTTTACCACCAAGCGGTTGTTGTGTAACTAGTGAGTATGGACCAGTTGAACGAGCGTGTAATTTATCGTCAACCATGTGTGCAAGTTTAAGCATGTACATAACACCAACAGAAATACGATTATCGAATGGTTCACCAGTTCTACCATCGTATAAGACTGTTTTACCGTCACGAGCCATACCTGCTTCTTCGATTGTTGACCATACATCATCATCGTTCGCACCATCGAATACTGGAGATGCAACATGGATGCCTAAGTTTTTAGCAGCCATACCTAAGTGTAATTCTAATACTTGTCCGATGTTCATACGAGATGGTACACCAAGTGGGTTTAACATGATATCAATTGGACGTCCATCTGGTAAGTAAGGCATATCTTCTTCAGGCACAATCTTAGAGATAACCCCTTTGTTACCATGACGACCACACATTTTGTCCCCAACATGGATTTTACGTTTTTGTACGATGTATACACGTACTAATTGGTTAACGCCTGGAGATAAAGTATCATCGCCTTCTTCACGGTTAAATACTTTAACATCTAGAACGATGCCACCAGCTCCGTGAGGTACACGTAATGATGTATCACGTACTTCACGTGCTTTTTCACCGAAGATAGCGTGTAATAATCTTTCTTCAGCTGTTAATTCAGTCACACCTTTAGGCGTTACTTTACCTACTAAGATGTCACCGTCTTTAACTTCAGCACCAACGTAGACAATACCACGATCATCTAAGTTTTTAAGTGCATTTTCTGAAACATTTGGAATATCACGAGTGATTTCTTCAGGTCCTAGTTTAGTATCACGAGCTTCTGATTCATACTCTTCAATATGAATTGAAGTATAAACGTCATCTTTAACTAGACGTTCACTCATAATAACAGCATCCTCATAGTTGTAACCGTCCCAAGTCATGAAACCAACGACAACGTTACGACCTAATGCCATTTCACCTAATTCCATTGATGGTCCGTCAGCTAAAATTTCATTATACTCAACGACATCGCCAACTGAAACAATTGGACGTTGGTTGTAACAAGTACCAGTGTTTGAACGTTTGAATTTAGCTAATGGATAACGATCTAATTCACCTTCATGTTCAGTACCGTTTTCTTCTACTAAACGACGAACTAAGATTTCTTTAGATTCAACATGTTCAACGCGACCTCTATATTTAGCTGTAATTGCAGCGCCTGAGTCACGTGCAGCAACATGTTCCATACCTGTACCAACAAATGGTGCTTCTGTGTTCATCAATGGTACTGCTTGACGTTGCATGTTTGCACCCATTAATGCACGGTTAGAGTCATCATTTTCAAGGAAAGGAATACATGCTGTCGCAGCTGAAACTACTTGTTTAGGAGATACGTCCATGTAGTCCATTTTCTCTTTAGCCATAACTGTGTTATTACCACGGAAACGACATACGACTTCATCATCTAAGAAACGACCATTTTCATCTAAGCGAGAGTTCGCTTGGGCAACTACATAGCTATCTTCTTCATCAGCAGTTAAGTAGTCGATTTGATCTGTAATAGAGTTAGTGTCTAAGTCTACTTTACGATATGGTGTTTCAATGAAACCAAATTCATTCACACGTGCATAACTTGATAATGAGTTAATCAAACCAATGTTTGGTCCCTCTGGAGTCTCGATCGGACACATACGACCATAGTGAGAGTAGTGAACGTCACGTACTTCCATTTGAGCACGTTCACGTGTTAAACCACCAGGTCCTAATGCAGAAAGACGACGTTTATGTGTTAACTCAGCTAATGGGTTAGCTTGGTCCATGAATTGTGATAATTGAGAGCTACCGAAGAACTCTTTAATTGACGCAATAACCGGACGGATATTAATTAATTGTTGTGGTGTGATAGAGTCTGTATCTTGAATTGACATTCTTTCACGTACAACACGTTCCATTCTTGATAAACCGATACGGAATTGGTTTTGTAATAATTCACCAACTGAACGTAAACGACGGTTTCCTAAGTGGTCAATATCGTCTGTGTAACCAATGCCATTTAACAAGTTAAAGAAATAACTCATTGAAGCAATGATATCTGCTGGTGTAATACATTTAACTTCTGAATCTGGTAACGCATTACCGATTACAGTAGTCGTACGACCTTCTTCATCATTTGGTACGTAAACTTTGATTGATTGAATCTCAACAGGTTCATCAATAACTGTACCTTCTAATTCAAACACTTCACTATTAGCATTTGTTTCTAAAACTTCCATAATTTCGTCTAATTTGCGACGGTCTAGAACTGTACCTTCTTCGGCAACAATTTCACCAGTTTCGCTATTAACGATTGGTTCTGCTAATCTTTGATTAAATAAGCGGTGTTTTAAGTGTAATTTTTTATTAGCTTTGTAACGACCAACACTTGCTAAATCATAACGTTTAGGGTCGAAAAAGCGTGAATAAAGTAAACTTTTCGCATTTTCAACTGTTGGTGGCTCACCAGGACGTAAACGTTCGTATATTTCTAATAATGCTTGCTCAGTATTTTCAGTGCCATCTTTTTCAAGCGTATTACGTAAATATTCACTGTCTCCTAATAAATCAATAATTTCTTGATCGTTTGAGAAGCCTAAAGCACGTAATAATACTGTTAATGGTAATTTACGTGTTCTATCAATACGTACATAAACTACATCTTTAGCATCTGTTTCATATTCTAACCATGCACCACGGTTAGGGATAATTGTCGCATCATAGTTTTCACGACCGTTTTTGTCAATTTTCTCATTGAAATAAACGGATGGTGAACGTACTAATTGAGACACGATTACACGTTCTGCACCATTGATTACGAATGTACCTGTATCTGTCATTAATGGGAAGTCACCCATAAATACTTCTTGTTCTTTAACTTCGCCAGTTTCTTTGATTATTAGACGTACTTTAACACGAAGAGGTGCAGCATAAGTAGCGTCACGGTTTTTTGATTCTTCTAAATCATATTTTGGTTCACCTAATCGATAATCTACAAATTCTAAAGAAAGGTTACCTGTGAAATCTTCAATTGGAGAAATATCATGGAACATTTCTAATAAACCTTCTTTTAGGAACCAGTCGTAAGATTTAGTTTGAATTTCTATTAAGTTTGGTAATTCTAATACTTCTGAAATTCTCGCATAATTTCTACGTTTACGATGTCTTCCATATTGGACAACTTGACCTGCCAAACAGATTCACCCCTCAAATATTGTGTGATGAACCAATACGCGTAAAAATCGTATAACAAGACAAAAAGAAAACGGCAACACAGTTGATGACACCATTTTCGATTCTACATTTATTCTTGTTTATCGTGCTCTTTTCGCGTAAAAGTACACACTTATTGAACATAAATTTTTACATTTTATAACTATATCAGAATACAACTTTGAAATCAACCTTTTCGGCTTTTCAATATATAGTATCCTTTATTCTTGTTAACAACTTCGACATTATTGAAAATTTCTTCCATTTTCTTTTTAGCAGAAGGCATACCTTGTTTCTTTTGAATCACAACGTACAACTCACCTTGTGAATTTAACTGTTGATATGCTTCTTCAAAAATACGATGAACAACTTCTTTGCCAGCTCTAATGGGAGGATTGGTTAGTACATAATCAAAATGACTATCCTTTAGTTGTGATAAACCATCACTTTCTTTGATAATGACGTTATCAATTTGATTTGCTTTTTTATTCTTTTCAGCAAGATTTAACGCACGCTTATTCACATCAACCATAGTAATTTGATGATGTGGTGAAACTTTTGCAATCATTAATCCTATCGGACCATACCCACATCCAACATCAGCAATCGTCTTACTTGGTCCAGGAGGATGCTCGTTTAAAAATGTTTGTACTAACGTATCTGATCCAAAATCTACTTGTGCTTTTGAGAACACACCTGCATCTGTAGTTAAATTTAATTGATGGGAATGATAATGATATTGAATGACTCTTTCATCACTTTGTACATCTGGATTTTCATCATAATAGTGTCCCATAACGTCACCTCTTTTTTCATTGTTCATCTTTATTTTACTAGAAAATGAAGTAAAAACCCCGTTATCGTGATAACGGGGTTTTAATTTCTCAAAGAATTCAGGTTAGTTCTGATAATGTATTATTAATACATTAAAAACACATAACCTTCGATATTAAGTTAAGATACTAGAATTATTTTAATTCTACAGTAGCTCCAACTTCTTCTAATTGTTCTTTAAGTTTTTCAGCTTCTTCTTTAGCAACGCCTTCTTTGATTACTTTAGGAGCGTTATCTACTAATTCTTTAGCATCTTTTAAGCCTAAACCAGTTGCTTCTTTAACTGCTTTAACAACTTTGATTTTTGAAGATCCAGCTGAAGTTAACTCAACGTCAAATTCAGTTTTTTCTGCTGCTGCGTCTCCGCCACCAGCTGCACCAGCTGCTGCTACAGGAGCTGCTGCTGTTACACCAAATTCTTCTTCAATTGCTTTTACTAAATCGTTTAATTCTAATACTGACATTTCTTTAATTGCTTCAATGATTTGTTCTTGATTAGCCATTTTATATTTCCTCCAATTATTTTAATTTTTTATGCGCAATTATTCAGCGCTTTCTTCTTTTTGTTCTCCAACAGCTTTAACCGCATAAGCGAAGTTGCGTACTGGAGCTTGTAATACTGATAAAAGCATAGAAACAAGACCATCGTGTGAAGGTAATGAACCAACAGTTTTAACTTCTTCTGCTGAAATAACGCTACCTTCCATAACGCCTGTTTTGATTTCTAAAGCTTCGTGTTCTTTAGCAAATCCTGCGATAACTTTCGCTGGTGCTACTACATCTTCAGTTGAAGTTGCAACAGCTGTAGGACCTGTTAAGAATTCATCTAAGCCTTCGATACCTGCTTGTTCAGCTGCACGACGAACCATAGTGTTTTTGTAAACTTTGTACTCAACACCAGCTTCACGTAATTGTGAACGTAGTTCAGTTACTTCTGCAACTGTTAAGCCACGGTAGTCAACGATAACAGTTGAAACTGAATTTTTAAGTTGTTCAGCAATAACATCAACTTGTTGTTTTTTAGCTTCGATAATAGCAGACATTCAGACACCTCCATTTTTATTTTTGGTGCTTTTTAAATTTCTCAATAAAAAAAGCACTTTCTACCCACGGCAAAAAGCGCTTGAAAGATCATTTTTATGATCACACGTTCAAGTCAATTTTAGCCTCGGCAGGATAATTTTTAAGTTATACTATAACTCCTACTATCTTAGGTAAAATAATCACAATAAATAATATAACCTCATTATTGTAATATGTCAATCACTTTTCCAATTTTTTTACTTTAAAATGAAATAAAGTTATTACTTCTCTATCGACTACTTGTTTCTTCGCCATCACATATGAAGGCATAGACTTCAATATGCTCAGAATAAATAAATTCCATTTGTAGACTGCATCATGTTCACACAAAAGTTATTTCTGTATATAAATGGCTCTATAAT
>NZ_JBXARC010000027.1:0-26360 GCF_058807855.1 Staphylococcus sp. GW821-FHT11H10
TCATGCTAGCAAGTTAAGCGAACACTGACATGATAAATTAGTGGTTAGCTATATTTTTTACTTTGCAACAGAACCTTATTGACTGTTCTAATATAATTAAGTTTTAACTTTTAATTACTTTTTAATATATCCTAAATTCCCACCAACAGTTTCATAAAAATCAAAACGCATGCCAGACTTGATTACTGAACCATTTAAATCTTTATCAAAAACTGTAAGTGCTAATTTCCCTTTAGGTAAGTTATCTGTTTTAAACTGAACACTATAAACTCCAGATTTGAAACGACTTTTCTTAATATCTAATACTATAAACTGAGTTGGGTCTTTTCTATTTTTTACTTCAAGATATTTTAACTCCGCATTCTTAGAAAGTAATTTCAAGAAAATTTCATCATTCTCTTGTTCGATTTTTAGCAATGTAGGGTGCATTCTTTTTTTATAATTTGTCCCTTTAAATGAATAATAATAGATATCATTTTTCTCATGAAGAGGCTTATCATCTTTTTTAAGATAAAAGTTAACAAAATTTATAATAGCTTCTTTATCGCCTTTACGTATTAATTTTATTGCTTGTCGGTTTAAATCATCATCTACATAATCTAAAGGATTGAAATTTTCTTCTATCATATGAATAATATTTTGAAAAATTGGCAGTAATTCATCTATGTCATTAATAAAGCGTTTTTTATAGAATTTAGCTTCTAGAATATCTTTATTAATAATACGATATAATAAATTAGGCATTAGCTTATTATTTTTATACTTATCCATTAAGTGTTTATAAGCTTCACTTTGCCATTTCATTCGATTAATATTTGTTGAACTTTCTGATTTAACTAGAGAAATATTATCATCATATCGATTAGCACAATAAACAACATCTTGTGTCGTACTAATGCGTTTCGTATTGAAAAATACTTCAGCAAAGAATTGTAAATCTTCTCCGAAAATCATTTCTGGAAATTGGATATGATTCTTTTTAATTACGCTTGCTCTAATCATACGACCAGCAGGTGCTAAATGATAAAATGATTTTCTAAAATTTTTTAAATCTGCTTTTTTATATGCAAGTTTAGATAGTGCAACACCACTTCTAGCAATACGATCACTGTGTACATATTTTGTTAAACCAGTAGCATAATCTGTCTTATTTGTTTTTAAAAGCGTGTATAGCTTTTCTAAAGCGTCCTCTGGTAACCAATCATCACCATCTATAAAAAGAATATATTTCCCTTTACTTAATTCAATAGATAAATTACGTGGTTTTGCTGGCGTACCTGAATTTTGATCTAATTGAACAAACTTATAGTTAGCAAAGCCTTCTATTTTTTGACCAACAATATCGAAAGTTTGATCAGTTGAACAATCGTCCACCACAATCACTTCAAAATCTTTCATATTCATTGTTTGTTTCAAAACACTATCTAGTGTTGTGCTAATAAACTTTTCTTTATTATACGTACTTATTAGTACACTTACTTTAGGCCTATGATTGATTTCTTTACTTTTTATAACCTTCATTTCTAAACCCCTTTGATTAATCATTATTTTGTTTATGTAACGTTTTTCACAATTGTTTAATAATAATAAAGTTTCAAAACTTAGTTTATGAAGTTAATCACATAATAATTTATTCCATCTGTTATCTCGTCAATATGAGAAATTAGCATACTACTAATAATAAAATTAACCTTCATATCCCATTTATTTTAGTTTTACATAATCAAATGAATACGTATTTAACTAAAATTGCATGATAACATGTGTTCATACTATAAAAATTACTTTATTATATATGATGCAATACAAATAATAATTTGATTTCTAGTTTTAGTCAATAATGTATATTAAAATTAACTATATTTATAGTATATTTTATATGGATATATTTTTACTTGAACAAAATAATGGCAGGCTAATTATTTGTAATATCAACTTATTAAATGAACGTATGCTGAATTAAAAAATAAGCATTTATTGATGTAATAGAAAATCACCAGCTTATAGCGATCGAAGTCTTATCGATCACTAACTATGTTAAAGTGCTAAAATACATCAAAATCGATTAGCACGCTCTCCTAACAATTACTGCCAATTATCTAAAATATTCATTTATAAATAAAAAATACTGAAAATAAATAATTGTAGAAAGTCGAAAATTCGTAAATTGAAGCAGACATATAAATACGCTTAGATACAATCTACTTGTAACTAAGCGTATTTTCATTGATATTAATGATTATGAGTAAAACTTTGAATTACTTTTATTATACCTTACCATTAACCTTTTCTTAAAAATCAAAACTTATATAGACTGAATAGTTAAAATCATTTAATTAGTTCTTTGGGAATTAAGTCATAGTCAAACATCACTTTTGATTTATTATCGTAAACAAGTTGTTTATCTATAATTTTATTATCGGAAGGGTTAACTGTGTTTTTATACACTTTTGATTTGCGATAAAATTTACCATTTATCTTTGTAAAATGATGATTTTCTTCAGAAAGTTCATATTTATAATCAAATGGTTTTTCACTTCTCAATTCAGCATTTAGATAGTTATTCTCTACCCATATTAGAATCTGAACGTTTTGGTTAGTAGTATTCTCAAATCTATAATCTACATAATTATAGGAGATAGAAGTTCCCGTACCGAATGGTACACGTTTACCATGATCAGGAGATAAAGCGTCTGAATGAGTATGTAATTCAGTAACTTCTAATGGACTGTGCATGATTAATAAATTTAATGTATTAGCTAGATTACATAAACCTCCACCTAAACCTGCTTGAACCTTGTTATTAACAATAACTCTTCCGTCTCTATATCCTCTTTTTTTATCTATTTTCCCAACTAAATTCCAGAAAGAAAATGTTTCTCCTGGTCGAATAATAACCTTATTTATTTTTGAAGCAGATAAGCCTATATTAAAGGATTTATTATATTGTAAAGTGGGATCAATATCTTTTCCCTCTTTTATAAGATAAGAACTATATTGGTGTACCATATTAGGTAAAGCTTTATCCTGTTTATATGTAGCGAACTTTATATTTGATTTATAATTTTTGATATGACGTTTTACCGTTTCTTTTTTTACAGCCATTGAATAAAATATAGGGTAACGTTCACTAAGAGATTTTTTCTGTTCAACCACCTTATTAGAATCCTCCTTTTCAATATTAGGAAAATGTTTAAAAAACTTATTATTTAATGCAAAAAGTTTTAAAATTAATCGTTCTAACTGTCTTTTTTTGCCAATTTTTATATCTTCTGGATGTTTTAAAAATCTGACTAAAATATTTTTTATACCACATAAATTTGCTCCAATGATATCTGTAAATAATTGATCTCCTACAAGTATCACTTCTGAATAATTAACATTTAACATCCTAATCGCTTTTAAATAATTTGCTCTATGGGGCTTATTTGCCATAGGTATAAATAAAGTCTTAATATTTCTATTGAATGTAGAAATACGTTCTTCACTATTGTTAGATAATAATAAAGTCTTAAATCCTAATTTATGAAGGTATTTAAATAATTGATCTATTTCATTTGTCGTATCGTCACCATGAGGAACTAGTGTACTATCAATATCAAAAATTATTGCTTTATAACCCATTGCTTTTAATTTTTGATAATCGATTGAAAACACACTCTCTACTGAAGTTGAGGGAAAAAGCGGATTCATACTATTAACTCCTTTGTTATGTATGGTACAATCTAAATAATAATTTAGATTGTAGTTTAGGTCAATAATATATAAGTATTAACTTTATTTATAGTAAACTTTTATATTGATATATTTCGAAAGGAATAAAATAATGAAAAATGAATTGATTGTAATGTTAACTTATAATGACTTTACAGTAAAAAATGCTCATGAAATATTTGAAGAATGTAAGAAATCTAAAGTAAAATTTTGGGGTTTTAAGGACTCTGGTCTACCATTAAATGAAATGAAAGAGTTGTTTAAATACATGAAAAAGCAAGGTAAATCAACTTTCCTTGAAGTAGTAGAATACACAGAGGAACAAGGATTAAAAGGAGCAGAAATGGCTTTAGAATGTGGCTGTGACATTTTAATGGGCACTGTTTACTTTGATTCAATAAATGCTTTTTGTAAAAAACACGGATTAAAATATATGCCGTTTATAGGGAATGTCTATAATAGACCATCAATATTAGATGGATCTATAGAAAGTATGATTAACCAAGCGAATGAATATTTATCAAAAGGAGTTTTTGGAGTAGATTTATTAGCTTATCGCTTTGTAGACGATGTAGAAGAGTTAATAAAAAGACTAAGTGCTGAGGTAAATGGTCCAATTTGTATTGCTGGAAGTATAAATAGTTATGAACAGCTAAATTTAATAAAATCTTGTTCGCCGTGGGCTTTTACAATCGGAAGTGGTTTTTTTGATAATAAATTTAGTGGAACTTTCTTAGAACAAATAGACAAAGTATACAATCATATGAAATAAAGTGTTCATCATTACAAAAACAAAGCCTCGAATTAAAAATCGAGGCTTTGTTTTTGATTACTATTTAATTTTAATTAACTCTTTTTTATATTGCATTTAACATCTGTATCTTGATTTAAATAAATTAGCTTCAACCTATTTCATACTTGATTATTTTTGTTAATATGTATTTAAAATAGACCATCACTTTCAATTATATATTTTTAAATTTCAAACAAAAATATTATGAGCAAGGAGTGATATTTATGTCAATATGGTTTGTTTTTTTACCATTGTTATCATTTTTACTAGTAATAATAATAGGATATATCTGTACTAAAATCTTTATTCGTTAATTATTTGATAAACATAAATAATTACTGATAACTTATATTATAACTATACTTAATTTATTGTGTTTGCTTATTTATAATGCACTGTAAATAGATTGCTATTAATATTTCTTTCCTTATTTTATTACTGTGAATTTGTATATCGTGTTTTTCTCCTCGTTTTTTAGTTTGCTTGCTTTTTGAAACATCTAAAAAACTGCGCTTTGCAATTTGTTGTTTTCCCCCACTGTTGAAGAATTTTTTCATTTCGAGTGTGCCTATTTCTTCACTATTTAAATAAATCGTATATTGATGTCTATTGGAACGAACATTTTTTCGAATTACTTTCACATTGTTATCACTAGAAGCCATGTGTATACTATATTTTGTTTGAATACCAAAGAGACTCATTAATTTATGTAGCATGTTATTGAAAACAAGTTTATACGTCATTCTCTCATTTCCATATATAACATTACTTTGATTCTCAATGATGTATAAAGGGATTTGTACAAAGAACTCACCGTCTTTAAACTTTTCATTATTATCGGAATTTATATTAGTCAGAGAATACGTTTTTTGTAGATATTTTCTAAAGAATAAAATACCTAGTATAATGATCGTAATAATTCCCCATAATAGCCACGTACTCCATAGTGGAACTTTAAATAATTGTGTTTTCCCTATAATCACTAAGAACGTGTTTATTAAATTAAATACTAGGAGTATTAGCCATATTAATGCCTCACGAAACATGGTCATTAACAATTTCTCCTTTATCTAATGAATTATTTCATAATATGTGCTACGCAACCTATTTTTTAGTTTTATTTGTGATATGCTTCTGCGTATCGGTTAATGATGCGGTTTTTAATTAACGTCTTTTTGTTATAAGTCTTAAAGAATATTAAATAAACAACATCATTTTCCTTAATTGAAACGAAAGAACGACAAATTCCATACTATTACATTGGAATTTGTCGTTCATTTATTAGAAGCATATATTTTACAGACTTCTAAATTAATTGTTACAACAACAATTATTATCCTGTTGCTCTTTTTCATTTTTCTCTTTTTTTTCTTCAATTTCTACAGAACAACAAGATTGTTCCTGAGGTTTTAATTTTTTTAATACGTCTTTGACTCCCATTATCTCACCTCCTTTAAATAACGATGTTCACCATCAAACCTGTAGAAATAGCTACAACTAAAATGGCGATAACGAATGAGATTACAAATTTTTTCTTGAATAGTTTCGATAATAATACAACTTCTGGAATACTTGCACCAGCACCACCAATGATCAAAGCAACAACTGTCCCAAGCGACATTCCTTTTGAAGCTAATGCTTCAGCTATAGGTAACATTGTTTCAGGTCTAATATACATAGGAATACCTATAATAGAAGCAATAAATACGGATATAATGCCACCTCCACTCGCATATTTAGTAATAAATGTTTCGGGTACAAAGCCATATATAAAAGCACCAATAAATACACCGATAAATAAGTAAGGAATCATTGGATATAAGAATGCCCAAGCATCATTTAATGCTTGTTTAAAACGAGATCCATTTTTATTAGCGAAAAACCCATCTCCTTTTACCGTTACACCTTTATAACTTTTAGATAAATTCATTTTTGAAAATACTAGACCAGTTAAGACACTAAAGATTGCTAGTAAAATAAAATAAACAACAGCAACTTTCCAACCTAATAAGGCCCATAACATAAATATCATTAATGGATTCATTAAAGGTGACGCAATTAAAAAACTCATTGCAGGACCAAATGGAACTTTAGAATTTAATAAACCTGCAAGTATAGGAACTGTAGAACAAGAACAAAATGGTGTCATCGCACCAAAAGCCATTCCCAAAATATAATTAATAGCTTGATTAGGTTTACTTAAAAATTGTTTTATTTTTTCTTCTGAAACTATCTGCTGGATGATACTTACAATAAAGCTCACGATGATAAATAGTATGAATAGTTCAAAAAACAACATCACAAATGTTTTCATAAATTCCATAATTGAATCTAACATGAGTATAATGCCTCCAAATTTAATTAATCAATATTTCTTGATTTATTAATCAAAAAAAATTGATTAATACTACATTAAAAAAGATACTTAAAGTATCTTACAACAAGTATCTTCATTTAAAACAACCTGTATTTGCTGCTCATTAATTTTATAATAATTCCATGTGCCATGCTTTTCAGCAATAAGAACATTTGCATCTACTAATTTTTTTAAATGATAAGAAAGTTTAGATTGTTTTATATCTAATAATTCTTCTAAATCACATACACATAATGATTTATTGAAGCTTTGGCTAATTTGATTTAGTATTTTTAATCTGATTTTATCGGCAAGTGCATTAAACATATTTTCATAAAAGTCAAATTGTTGATCTTCACTCATATCAGTCTTTGCTTTAATAACTTCCATAAAAGACCATCCTTTTTATAATATTTCATTGAGTTTATATTATCTTTATTTCAATTCTTGAATTGCTTGTTTATAGTTATTTTTTGTTGATTCTCCATACTGATTAATATTCCCTTTAAAGAACTCCTTTTCCATATATATTGTAGCTTCTTTTAAATTGATTTCTCTTGATAGCATAACAAGATTTAAATAACTTACAAAGTAACCAACAGTTAAAGTACTTGAATGGTTTACTCGCAATCAAGCACGCCTCCTTATTGTCAACGTAGTTTTATATATTTAATACATCAATTTTTTTTGATATATTAAATATAAATCAATATCTATATTATCGCAAGAAAAAAAACTATGATTTTACATAAACTTAGGTATTGCTCACAGAAATATTAAAATAATTTTTTTATAAATTGTATTATTAAGAATTAAATTTAGTAAAATTTTTAAAACTCAAACAATAACATAGACACCAATCTATATAGATGTTAATCTATAATCGTAAATTAATTAATGAGGTGAGTATAATGTTAAATATTGAAATATACGAAAAAGCTATGTGCTGTTCTACTGGCGTATGTGGTCCAGAACCGGATGAAACACTAATAAAAGCGAACCAAATCAATGAATATTTAAAGCAAAATCAAATAGAAGTTCAACGTTATAATATGAATAATAATCCGAATGAATTCATTAAAAATCAAGAAGTTATTCGTTTAATTCAAGAAAAAGGTGATGAAGTTTTACCAATCACTTTTATAGAAGACGGTATAGCTAAAACGGGCGCTTATATTACCCAAGAAGAAGCCGATGAAATCATTACAGTTAATCAAATGAGAAATGGAGGATGCTGTGATGGAGATGGATGCTGTTAAATATTTAAATAAATTGAATCTAGATAACATTGAGTTAACAAAATATTTGTTTTTTACTGGTAAAGGTGGCGTAGGCAAAACGACGATATCAAGTTTTATTGCTTTAAACTTAGCAGAGAATGGAAAGAAAGTAGCTTTAGTAAGTACTGATCCAGCTAGTAATTTACAAGATGTATTTCAAATGGAATTATCTAATAAATTAACTAAATATCAACCTATACCTAATCTCTCTATAGCCAATTTTGACCCGATTGCTGCTGCAGACGATTATAAAGCACAATCTATAGAACCTTATGAGGGTATTCTACCAGAAGATGTGCTTTCTGAAATGAAAGAACAGTTAAGTGGTTCATGTACAGTTGAAGTAGCAGCATTTAATGAATTTACAAATTTTTTATCCGATAAAACTTTAGAACAAGAATTTGATTTCATTATATTTGATACAGCTCCAACAGGTCACACCTTGAGAATGCTTGAATTACCTTCTGCATGGACAGATTATTTAAATACAACGAGTAATGACGCTTCTTGCTTAGGTCAATTATCAGGTTTAAATGAAAATAGAGTTAAATATAATTCAGCACTTGAAAAACTACGTAACCAAGATGATACGACCATGATGTTAGTTGCGAGACCTACTCACTCTTCTATATATGAAATTCAAAGAGCGCAACAAGAATTACAACAACTGTCAATTTCTAAATTCAAAGTAATCATTAACAACTATATAGAAGAAAGTCACGGTTTAATTTCGAGTCAGATGAAATCAGAACAAGATAAAAACATTAATCATTTTACTGAATGGTTAAATAACAATCATGCTTATTACGTTCCATATAAAAAGCAGAAAGAAGAAGGTATAGAAAGTTTAACTAATCTATTAAATGATGATAACTTAATTGAAAATGATGACTTTATTGTTGAAGATCATCCGCAATTCAATAAATTAATCGATGAAATTGAAAATAGTAAAGTTCAATATTTATTTACAATGGGAAAAGGTGGCGTTGGTAAAACGACAGTAGCAACGCAATTAGCTACAACGTTATCTAATAAAGGATATCGTGTTCTTTTAGCAACTACTGACCCTACTAAAGAAATTAATGTTGAAACTACAAGTAATTTAAATACTGCTTATATTGATGAAGAACAAGCATTAGAAAAATATAAAAAAGAAGTACTAGCCACAGTGAATGATGATACACCACAAGACGATATTGATTATATTATGGAAGATTTAAAATCACCTTGTACAGAAGAAATAGCATTTTTCAAAGCCTTTAGTGACATTATGGAGAATCAAGACGACGTGGATTACGTCATTGTAGATACAGCTCCAACAGGCCATACCTTGCTGTTACTTGATTCTAGTGAAAATCATCATAGAGAATTAAAGAAAAAATCAACTCAAACTACCAGTAATGTTGAAACATTATTACCTAAGATTCAAAATAAAAATTTAACACAGATGATAATCGTAACACTAGCAGAAAAAACACCTTATTTAGAATCTAAACGTTTAGTAGAAGATTTAAATAGAGCTAATATAGGCCATAATTGGTGGGTTGTTAATCAATCGTTAGTTACACTAAATCAACGTGATGACCTTTTTAGTAACAAAAAAGAAGATGAATCATTTTGGATAAACAAGATTAAAAATGAAAGTCTTAATAATTACTTTGTCATACCTTATCGAATATCAGAATATTAATGTTATTGATTATAATGAGACCTAGCGTCTACTTTAAACCAGTTAATAATTTAGGAGTTAAGCAAGTATATAATTTATCAAGTGACAATAAAAATTATCAACGTTATAAAAGGTTCCAAGTAGAAAGGAAGAAGAAAAATTGAATTATAAAGAAATTTCACAATACTTAAAAGTGATTGCTGATAGTAGTCGTCTTGAAATATTAGATTTGTTATCTTGTGGTGAATTATGCGCTTGTGATTTATTAGAGCATTTTTCTTTTTCTCAACCCACATTAAGTCATCATATGAAAGTATTAAAAGACAATAATTTAATTACATCTAGAAAGGATGGTAATAAAAATTTATATAAATTGAATCATGATGTATTAGATGATATTACATCACGACTGACTCTATTGAGTTCCAGTACTGTCCCATGTATATGTGAAACAGTAGAGAAAGGTGAGTGTTAATGATGACGATATTAGCAATCACAATATTTGTATTAACGTTAATTTTTGTTATATGGCAACCTAAAGGTCTAGATATTGGTATTACTGCATTAATTGGTGCTGTAGTTACTATAATCACTGGCGTTGTAAGCTTTTCAGACGTACTAGAAGTTACTGGAATTGTTTGGAATGCGACTTTAACTTTTGTTGCAGTTATTCTTATTTCACTCATATTAGATGAAATTGGATTCTTTGAATGGTCTGCCATACATATGGTAAGAGCATCAAAGGGTAATGGCTTGAAAATGTTTATCTTTATCATGCTCTTAGGTTCAGTTGTAGCAGCCTTCTTCGCAAATGATGGTGCGGCTTTAATACTGACGCCTATTGTTTTAGCAATGGTACGTAGTTTAGGATTTGATAAAAAAGCGATATTCCCATTTATTATTGCTAGTGGTTTTATTGCAGATACTACGTCCCTTCCATTAATTGTTAGTAATTTAGTTAATATTGTTTCTGCTGATTACTTTGATATTGGATTTGTTGAGTACTTCAGTAAAATGATTATACCTAATATATTCTCTTTAATCGCAAGTATTCTTGTCTTATGGCTTTATTTTAGAAAGTCTATCCCAAGAAAATTTGATGCAGTAAATATTAGAGAACCAAAAGAAGCGATTAAGGACAAAAAGCTTTTTAATATCTCGTGGATTGTACTCACTGTATTGCTAGTTGGTTATTTAATAAGTGAGTTTATAAATATTCCAGTATCAATTATTGCTGGTATCATTGCTTTAATATTTGTATTATTAGCACGTAAGTCTAAGGCTGTGCATACGAAACAAGTAATTAAAGGTGCGCCATGGAATATTGTTTTATTCTCTATTGGTATGTATCTTGTGGTATTTGGTCTAAAAAATGTGGGCATCACAACGCTTCTTGGTGATGTACTAACAAATATTTCAAATTACGGCTTATTTAGTAGTATCATGGGCATGGGCTTTATAGCTGCATTCCTTTCATCCATTATGAACAACATGCCAACTGTTTTAATAGATGCAATAGCGATTGGTCAATCTCAAACAACAAGTATACTCAAGGAAGGCATGATTTATGCGAATGTTATCGGATCTGATTTAGGACCTAAAATAACACCAATTGGTTCGTTAGCAACACTTCTCTGGTTACATGTGCTTACTCAAAAAGGTGTTAAAATTTCTTGGGGACAATACTTTAAAATCGGTATTATTATAACGATTCCGGTATTATTTATCACACTGTTAGGGTTATATCTAACACTTATTATTTTCTAAAAAAAGAGGAAACTATTTATGGATAAAAAAACGATTTACTTTATATGTACAGGTAATTCATGCCGTAGCCAAATGGCTGAAGGCTGGGGTAAAAAAATCTTAGGAGATGAATGGCAAGTATATTCTGGAGGTATTGAGGCACACGGTGTAAATCCAAAAGCAATAGAAGCTATGAAAGAAGTTGGAATTGATATATCAAATCATACTTCTAATTTAATTGACAAAAATATACTAAACCAATCCGATTTAGTAGTAACTTTATGTAGTGATGCTGACAATAATTGTCCTATATTGCCGCCGAATGTAAAAAAAGAACATTGGGGATTTGATGATCCAGCAGGCAAACCTTGGTCAGAATTCCAACGTGTTAGAGATGAAATCAAAACCGCCATTGAATCATTTAAAACTAGATAAACTTTGAGCGTCTCAATATCATTGGGACGCTTTTTTATTATTAATTATTTTATACTTTTTGATTTATCTCCAGGATTAGTCATTTTTCTTATCTATTTAATTTACACACTAAAAAATATCCTCCTTAACAATAATAAGTTATTTAAATTATTGATTAAGGGGGATATTTTTATATCTATTTATTTCTCAATCTAGAACTAGATTTTTATCGTGCTTTCAGTTCATTTCCTGTCATCCATTTATGATTTTTAATGATTTTACCATTATCTTTGGATTTGTAATCAACTACGTAAACAGTAGTCTTTTTCACGTTATCTATATTGGCTGTAGCACCTTTCATACCAGACATATGATTTGCTTCTAATTTAACAGTATCGCCCTTACTAAATCCATCTTTAGGTGCATCTTTGATCTCTTCGTTTACGACCCATTTATGATTGTTTACTTTTTCATTTCCATTTGTGGGTTTATAACTTACAACATAGGCATATGTTTTATACGCACCTTTTACAGTAGCTTCTGCACCTTTCATACCTGGCATATGCCCTGCTGTAATCGTTACTTTATCTCCTACTTTAAATTCACCCTCATTAGTCGATGTCATATCTTCAGGAACTTTACTTTCATCATTATGCTTCATATGGCTCTCACTTTTTTGGTCATTAGTGTCTTTATCTTTTTTCATCATATTAAAATCTCCCTATTGATTAGTTTGTTACTTTTATTTGACCCATCATTCCATTATCTTCATGCTCAAGTATATGACAGTGAAACATGTATGTTCCAGTATTTTTAAATACAACCTCTATTTTAGCTTTTTGTCCAGGTTCCAAAGATATAACATCCTTTTTACCCCTCATATCTTTTGGAGGTTTCTCCCCATCCACAGATAAAACTTTAAATTGCGTTCCATGGATGTGGAAAGGATGTTTCATACCACCCATTTTATCTTTGACATTTTCAATTTCCCATACTTCTTTCTGGTTTAACTTTTGTGTAAAATCTATTCTGTTAGGATCGAATTTATTACCATTAATGGTAACATTATCATTCATACCTTCTAATTTTATTTTCTTACTTACTTTTGGTGTATTACTTTTGTTAGAACTTTTCTCTTTGTTACTAATCGGTAAAATTACAGTTTTATCATTATCAACCAGACTGACTTTCTCGCCTTTCATTTTAGATAAATCTATTACTATTTCTTTTCTTTCTGAAGGAGCTAAATTAATTTCTTTTAATTTTTTAGCGTTTTTTAATTGACCGCCATCTGAAGCAATATACTCAAAACTTTGATTATTACTTAGCTTAAGATTTAAATCTCGAGCATTAGAACCATTTAAAAGTCTCAAACGTATTTTCTCTTCTTTTGCTGTAAGTTTGGGGTTTACTATTCCGTTCACAAGAACAGTATCACCTTGAGTGCCATCTTCGTCTTTCGTTTTTGAATAATTTAATTTTTTAGATACAAATGTTTTATCTTGGATTATTATAGGCAAATCATTTTTTCCATAATTACTAGGATAATTATTCTTTTTACTATCTTCTATATATAATAATCCTGATAAGCCATTATAAACTTGTTTAGCTGTATTTGGAGAGGGGTGGGGGTGATACCATAACGTAGCAGAATCTTGATTAACCTCAAATTTTATAGTTTTTTCTTTTCCTGGTTTTATAACCTGAGAAGGCCCTCCATCCACTTTTCCATTTACTTCTAATCCATGCCAATGAAATGTTGTATTTTCATCTAAGTTATTTATTAACTTAATTTTAACTTTATCTCCTTTTTTTAATTTTAAAGTTGGTCCAAGTAAATTTCCATTGTAGCCTAGAGTATTAGAAAAATTATTTTTGTAAAACTCTGTCTTTCCTTTCTGAGCTTTTAATGTATAATTTTTATAACCATTGTTATCTTTTTTTGACTCTGCAACTTCAGGAAATATTATTTCATTTTTTCCTTGTGAAGAATTTAATTTCTTTCTTTCGTCATGATGTTTCATATTTGTCATATCCATTGTATTTTTCTTATCTTCTTTCATGTTCATCATGTCATTCTTACTTTCTGCGAAAGTATCATTAGACGCAATAATTATTATGGAAAAAATTATAATTAAAATTGTAAAAACTTTATTATACATAAGGTTTACCTCTTTTATTTTAATTTTAATGTAAAAGCATTAATCGCTACTATAACTGTACTTAAAGACATTAATATTGCTCCTACAGCTGGTGATAATATTAACCCGATAAAAGCTAATGCGCCAGCTGCTAAAGGTACAGCAACAATATTATAACCTGCACCCCACCATAAGTTTTGCACCATTTTTCTCATAGTATTATTTGAAAGGGTCAAGAAATGAATAATATCTGATGGATTACTTTTAACAAGTATGATATCACCTGAATCCACTGCAACATCTGTGCCTGCACCAATTGCTATACCAATATCGGCTCTTATAAGACTCGGTGCATCGTTGATACCGTCTCCGACCATCATGACTTTATTACCGTCACTTTGATAATCTTTTATAATGCTTTCCTTATCTTCTGGCATGAGTTGTGCGTGGACATCACTAATACCTAATTCTTTTGCGACAGCGTGTGCCACTTCATCATTGTCACCTGTAAGCATGACTGGTGTAATATGTCTTGATAGTAAATCAGCTACCATTTGTTTTGAGCTTTCTTTAATTTGATCTCCTTGAGCAATCATGCCAATGACTTGTTGATCCTCAATTAAATAACTGATTGAATTACCTTGTTGAGCTAATTTTATAAATAAGTCATTGTCATATTCAAATCCGTGCTGATCAAGATAAGAGACATTTGTTATTTTATATGTTTTATTATCAATTAGACCTTCTAATCCGACACCTGGAATATTATTAACGTCTTGTGGGTTAGTAAATGAAACATTTTTACTTTTCGTAAAATCAACAATACTTATAGCTAATGGGTGATTAGATTGACTTTCTAATGAGGCGAAAAGGCTTAATATTGTATCATTACTCAAATCATTTTTAAAGCTCTCATAATGATTCACAGAAAAGTTACCCTCAGTTAAAGTACCAGTTTTATCCATCATTACATAATCGATATGTTGAGCTATTTCTACAGACTCTCTATTTTTAATAATTAAACCATTATGTGCACCAATTGAAGTAGAACGTGCAGTGACTAAAGGTATTGCCAAGCCTAAAGCATGTGGACAAGCAATGACTAACACAGTTACAAGACGTTCTAATGCAAAATCAACATCATTTTGAATGAGCATCCAAACAATAAAAGAAATCACGCCAACAATTACAGCAAAGTAGAATAAATAACCCGCCACTTTATCAGATAACAATTCAGCACTAGATTTATCATTTTGTGCTTGATTAACAAGTCCCATAACTTGAGAAAGATATCCATCTTCTCCCACAGCTGTAACCTTGACTTGTATTGTTCCAGACCCATTAATAGAACCCCCGATGACGTTGTCATTTTGATTTTTTTGGACTTTTTTAGATTCTCCAGTGACTAGGGATTCATCTACAGATGTTTGTCCTTGAACGATAATACCATCTGTTGGAATGCTTTCTCCGGCTTTTACTTCGACGATATCATCAGTCATGATGTCTGATATTTTAACTTCTTCGCGTTGGCCATTATCCATAACTTTAATCGCACTATTAGGTAACAGTTCTGCCATTTTCTTTAAAGCATCTCCAGCATTTCCGACAGCATTCATTTCTATCCAATGTCCTAATAGCATAATTAAAATTAAGGTTGCTAATTCCCAAAAAAAGTCCATTGTATGACCAGTTGCACTACTAAAGTTATTCATATAAAAAGCATACAAGCTATAAATATAAGCTACTGAAATACCTAGAGCAACTAAGGTCATCATGCCTGGTTTTTTTGCAGCAATTTCATCTTTACCACCAGACAAGAACGGTTTACCACCATAAAAGAATAAAATTGTACTTAATATTAACACTACCCATTCAGAACCTGGAAATGTGAATTGAAAAGGTAAGTTAACACCCATCATTGGCGATAAAAGAATGATAGGTATTGCAAAAATTAATGAAACAAAAAACTTAACTTTAAAATTTCCATGATGATGTGCATGGCCACTATGATGATGATGTGATTCATGGTTATCATGATGCATGTGATTGGAATGATTCATATGATTTTGATGATTATGCGCTTCACCATTATTATTCAAATTAACCCCTCCTATTTATGAAAATATTATATTAGTTATACTTATACTATAACACATACCCCATAGGGGTATAAATGTTTTCGATTTATCTCCATTTATGGATTTATTTATATCATTCCGAAAATGATGTCTCCACGTCCTACATTAGACCTTGTCATCGATGTTTAAAACAAGGTTTTAATTAAATGTATTATTGCAAAAAGTATTATCTATATAGATGATAATCTATAATAAAGGAGGGATGACATCCATATGTCTTATAAGGAACTATCATTACAATTAAAAATTTTATCGGATCCAAGTCGATTAGAAATATTAGACTTATTATCTTGCGGTGAATTATGTGCTTGTGATTTATTAGCGTATTTTCAATTTTCACAACCTACATTAAGTCATCATATGAAAATTCTAGTAGATAATGAATTAGTATCTACACGAAAAGACGGTACTAAGCGCATGTACCGACTTAATCATAAGTCCTTAGATTCAATCAACAATGAATTAACTTATATTAGCTCTCCTACTCAACAATGTATGTGTAAAAAGATAAAGACAGGTGAATGTACATAATGACTATTCTAGCGATTATTATTTTTCTTTTAACTCTCATGTTTGTTATTTGGCAACCTAAGGGGTTAGATATTGGTATTACAGCATTGTTTGGTGCTATCATCGCTATTATTACAGGCGTTGTCAGTCTCTCGGATGTTATTGAAGTTACAGGGATTGTTTGGAATGCGACGTTAACCTTTGTCGCTGTTATACTCATTTCATTAATTTTAGATGAAATTGGATTTTTCGAATGGGCAGCTATACATATGGTCAGAGCTTCAAATGGTCATGGGTTTAAAATGTTTGTCTACATTATGTTGTTAGGCGCTATTGTAGCAGCTTTCTTTGCGAACGATGGAGCTGCATTAATTCTCACTCCAATCGTGCTCGCTATGGTAAGAAATTTAGGGTTTAATCAAAAAGTCATTTTTCCTTTTATCATTGCAAGTGGATTCATTGCAGATACTACGTCTCTTCCACTAATTGTAAGTAATTTGGTTAATATCGTTTCTGCTGACTACTTCCATATTGGATTTATTGAATATGTAAGTCGCATGATGATTCCCAATCTATTCTCTTTACTTGCAAGTATTGTTGTATTATGGCTATATTTCAGAAAATCCATACCTAAAACGTTCGATACAGAAAATCTATCAGATCCTAAAAGTGTAATTAAAGATTCTAAGTTATTTAAGCTTTCATGGATAGTATTAGCAGTACTACTCGTTGGATATCTTGTTAGCGAGTTTATCCAAATTCCTGTATCAATTATTGCTGGTATTATTGCTTTTATCTTTGTAATATTAGCTCATAAATCAAAAGCAGTTCATACAAAACAAGTGATTAAAGGTGCGCCATGGAATATCGTTCTATTTTCTATTGGTATGTACTTAGTTGTATTTGGTTTAAAAAACGTAGAAATCACAACAATTTTAGCTGATGTATTATCCAATATTTCAAGCCATGGATTATTCAGCAGTATTATGGGCATGGGCTTTATTTCAGCTTTTTTATCATCAATTATGAATAATATGCCTACTGTTTTAATAGACGCAATAGCTATTGGTCAATCTAGTGCTACAGGTATATTAAAAGAAGGTATGATTTATGCGAATGTCATAGGTTCTGATTTAGGACCTAAAATTACGCCAATTGGTTCTTTAGCAACATTATTGTGGCTACATGTCTTAACACAAAAAGGTGTGAAGATTTCGTGGGGAACATACTTTAAAACTGGAATTATCATTACTATTCCAGTCCTATTTGTAACACTCTTAGGTTTATACCTTACACTAATCATATTTTAAGAAAAGAGGCTTTAATTATGGATAAGAAAACAATTTATTTTATATGTAGTGGTAACTCTTGTCGTAGCCAAATGGCTGAAGGTTGGGGAAAGGAAATATTGGGTGAAGATTGGAATGTCTATTCTGCTGGTATAGAAACGCATGGTGTTAATCCTAAAGCAATAGAAGCTATGAAAGAAGTGGATATTGATATCTCAAACCATACATCAGATTTGATTGATAGTGATATCTTAGAACAGTCAGATTTGGTCGTAACATTATGTAGTGATGCAGACGATAATTGCCCTATATTACCACCTAATGTTAAAAAAGAACACTGGGGCTTTGATGATCCAGCAGGAAAAGAATGGCCAGAATTTCAACGTGTTAGAGATGAAATTGGAAAAAGAATACAAGAATTCAAAGAAACGCTCGTTTAATGTGAGCGTTTCTTTATATTTAAGTCATACATTTTATTAATAATGATTTCATTTCTATATCTTTGATATAATAGTATGCCATTTTCCCATCCTTGTAAAAATCCAGCACGTCTCTTTTATACAGCGCTCTCAAATGATGTGATGTTGAAGCTATACTCAAACCTAATGTTATAGATAAGTCACAAACACATAATTCTTTCTCTTTAATTAGAGCTAATATAATTTTCAGCTTATTCTCATCACTTATCTTTAATAATGTATTGATAAGCCGTTGAGTTTTTTCTTCTTTTAAAAATCTTAAAGCATAATTCACTTTTTCCTCATGAACACAAATGACGTCACAAATTTTATTGTTACTCATATTAAGTCACACCTTAATTTATAATATAAATCCTAATATCGTTTGTATGGTTTCATTTTCAATAATAATAAATAAGCCCAATGCTATGTAGATAACAGCCATAATCCAACGACTGAACTTCTCAACAATTTCACCCACACCAGGAATTCTAGCTAGTTTTTGTGCTGTGAATACTAAAAAGAAAATTAAAACTAAAAATACAATTAAGGTAGTCAGTAATTCAACAATATCCAATGTTACAAAATAAGGGACAAATAAACCAATATTATCTGCACCACAACTTGCAATTGTCACTAAAGAAACAGTCCCTACTAATTTGGACAAACCTTTTTCGTTTAATTCTTTTTTTGCTCTTTTTTCGCCTTCACAATCATCATAAATAGCAACTTTTATACCTAAGTAGATGGGGATCAAACCTAATAAACCTAATATCCATTTCTCTGGAACATAATTTAACACAAAAGCTAAAAATAAACTGACTAATATGAGGATAATCGATCCTAAATATTGACCTATATAAATATCCCTATATTCTTTTCTAGTCTTTGCTCTTGCAAAAAATATTAATAGTATTACTAATAAGTCTACTGCAGTAGCAATGTAAAGTATTGCCGCAGTTACAATAGTCTGAACCATAGAGCACCTCATTCAAATATATATTTGAATGAATTGTATCATATATTGTATACTTTATGAATAATTATTACGAATCGAAAAGCGAAACTTTAACTGATAGTAAGGGGCTGTGTATATACGAGTGATTTATAGATTCTTTGAGAATACGACTTAAAGCGATTTTAATTTGTCAGTTCATTGCATTTTGTTTTTTTAACAATTTCAATAATAAGAAGCACCTTATAGAACCCTCCTCATATTTGTCTTACAGGCCACATTATTACATTAATGGTACAATGCCACATAATAATTATATGAAAATATAATTATTTTATTTATTCTTACACTCATACACGCAAATTAACTTATGCTTTTCTTAATTTAGAAGCTTATCACTATAGAAAAATTGAAAAGTAAATGTCTGATATGAGCTTATTTAAACAAAGAGCACATAAGCGTTGTCAAGAGAATCATTTGATATACGTCGATTTTAAGTGTAAATATTAAAAAATCGCCTGGAACAAAAGTAATGTTCCAGGCGTGGCTATGATAAGTCTTATAATAGTTTCGCAAGTGCGACCATGACAAATTGTAATGGTAAACGAATGACATGCTGCTTAACACTATCTGTTCTATCTCTTTCATCTTTATAAGAGATGTTCTTACGTGCAGCGTAAATATTTGCAGGAAATACGAGCCAAAGGAATCCTTGTACTACTTTTCTTACGCGTGATCTATTTTTAGCACCGAGTACATAAAAAACAATTATAAATTCTAATATGCCCGAACACTTAACTATTGCGTGTTTGAAAGGTAAATAGGACGGCACGATTTTTAAAAACATATCTTTATTTTTAAAGTGTGAAACACCACTTTTATAAAACAGTAAACTAAATATGAATCTTACGATGATATTTTTCATAGTCTTCTCTATTCTTCAGCGACTTTGACAACTTGTTTACCAAAATTCTCTCCTGTGAATAACTTTCTAAATGCAGAAGGTAAATTGTCAAAACCTTCATCTATCGTCACTTCAAATTTAATTTTACCTTCAGACACCCATTGTGCGAGTTGTTCGCTTGCTTCTTTAAAATGATCAGCGAATTGTGCTACTACAAAACCTTGCATTAATGCTTGATTTTTAATCAACGTTCCTTGGATACGTGGTCCAATATCGTCTTTTTCATTATTATATGCTGAAATTGCACCACATACCGGAACGCGTGCAAATCGATTTAAGTATTTAAATACTTCATCAGAAATTGCGCCGCCAACATTTTCAAAATACACATCAATACCATCTGGTACAGCCGCTTCGAGTTGCTGTGCGAAATCATCTTGTTTATAGTCAATGGCCGCATCAAATCCTAATTCATCTGTTAAATATGTTGTTTTCTGCTTACCACCAGCAATACCGACAACTTTTGCGCCTTTAATCTTAGCAATTTGTCCTACGACAGAGCCTACTGCACCTGATGCAGCTGACACGACAACCGTCTCGCCAGATTGTGGCTGACCAATTTGAAGCAATCCTGTATAGGCTGTCATTCCCGGCATGCCTAAAACACTCAAATATAAATGTAATGGTACATCTTTTGATGGCACAGGGGTCACATCGTCTCCATTCACTGTATTTATCTTTTTCCATGGTAATATGCCTGTGACATAATCGCCGACAGATAGACGTTCATCGTTCGATTGTGTGACTTTTCCAACAATATGACCTTGTAATGGCTCATTCACTTGGAAAGGTTGAACATAACTTTTTGTATCATTCATTCTGCCTCTCATGTAAGGATCTACAGATACATAAATGGATTCTACTTGAACCTCACCTGCATGTGGTTCTCGAGTTTCTATTGTTTCAAATCTAAATACATCGTCTTGAGGGATACTTTGTGGTCGTTTTGCAAGTACAACTTGTTGATTATTCATTTATTATTCCTCCAGATATTTAGTCGTTGCGTCTAATAATGACAAATCACCATTGATGATTTGGAATTCGTGACCTTGTAATACTTCATCAGTTAATACAGAAACAAGCACTTCTGCTACATCTTCTCTTGTAATAGACGGATTTTGTACATTTTCAAATTGCGCACTCATATTGAATTGTTGCGTTTCATGTTCGTTTGTTAAAGCGCCTGGATGCACGATGGTATATTTTAAATTTGCATGTCTTAAGTAGTCATCCGCATAATGTTTAGCAATGGTGTATGGTTTCAAGTCGCCTGACGCATCAAACGCTTCTCGGCGTGAGTCGTACGTTGATACCATAATAAAGTGTTGATGATCGATCTGTTCACTTGCTTTAATTGCTTTCACTGCACCGTCTAAATCTACAATGATTGTTTGATCGTCACCTGTGCTCCCACCAGAACCGACGGAAAAAAGGATTTGATCATACGATTTAAATAATTCTATTAATTCATCAATAGATTGTTTTGCGACATCAATGTAAGTTGCATCGATACCATCTGCTTTTAAAGCTTCAACTTGTTCTTCTTTCCTAACACCGGCAGTAAAATCAACATCTCTTGCTTTCAGTTTACGTACGAGATGTTGACCGACGCCACCATTAGCACCGATAATTAATGATTTCATGTGTATCGCTCCTTTATAAAATTATTGATTAGCTAAGATTTTTAAAGCATTTTCAGCAACTGCATGTCCTGATTGGGGATTTTGACCTGTGACAATGCGACCATCTACGACTGCAAAATTACTCCAGTCAGCCTCTTTTTTAAAATGTGCACCGTTACTAATAAATTCGTCTTCTAATAAATATGGCATGTATTCAGTTGTACCATTTGCTTGTTCTTCACTATTTGTAAAACCAGTCACATCTTTATGACGAACGAGATAATCGCCATTTTCTTTAATATCGAGTAGACCAGCCGCACCATGACATACAGAAGAGAGAACGCCTTGGTTATTGTAAATACTTAGCGCAATGTCGTTTAGTTCTTTGTTATTTCTTAAATCCCAAATCGCACCATGTCCACCTGCAAAGTAAATGGCTTGATAGTCGCTAGGATTAACCTCTTTTGGAGATAATGTTTGTCCAAATTTATTCATATAATCATGATCCGTGTAGTATTCCCAGTCCTCGGCTCCCATCATTTCAGGGCTAAGACTGATAGGATCAAGAGGCACATACCCACCGTTCGGACTTACAAAATCAACATCATAACCTGCGTCATAGAAATCTTTCGCAAAGTGCGTAACCTCTGAGAACCACGCACCTGTAGGTCTTTCTAAATTATCGTATTTCGCAATGTTTGTTACAACAATTAAAGCCTTTTTCATTGTCTTTCCTCCTCATTCATGTTTATATAGAATACAATATCAGTTAAACCTTGGTTTAAGAGAAAGGATATGCTTACATGAAACAATATTACATTGAATATGTCTCAGATTATTGCAATATACCTAAAAGCAAACTGCGTTATTACGAGAAAAAGAGTATCTTAAAACACATCGACAGAGATAGCAATAACAAGCGTTTATACACAGACGACGATATCGAAATGATTAAATTTATCCAGTGCTTAAGCAATTTGAATATGCCATTAAAAGAAATCCGAAAAAACACAGACATGCTTTATCAAAACCAAATAGATGTCCCAAGCGTGTTACGCGCACACCTAGAATTCTTGAATGAACAACGGAACTTGATCAGTACACATATCGACTTAATTGAACAAAAATTACAAACTGCCATGACTAAGTGACGAGGGAAAAGGGAGTGTGTGAATTAAAAGAACGATGAGAAGAGTATGGAGGAATAGTTAATGAATAAGCATAAGGAAATTTTAGATTTTAAAGATGAAGTGTGTATGTAAAGGCGATAGGTGGATAGGCAAAGCTGGAATGAGTCAGAAAATTGCGTCGGGTGGATAAGCTAGAATAGAATGAGTGGGCGATGGATGGATAGGCTAAAACGGTTATAATATACCTTATACCTAAAATTACAGAGTACTAAAACTATCTTATCTGACATCTCTTGACGAGTTCTGCTTATCGGTTGTTGATGGGGTTTTTTGTAATTGATTTTTCGTACAGCTAGATAAAACGATATATTACTACTATAAATACTTTACATCTAATATCAACTAGTAGCATAAATGCTTAATATATACAAAAAGCTCTCTCAAGTTGTGGGACTTGATAGAGTATATTATTTGTTATCTTTTTACATAAAATTACTTATTGGTACTTTTGTAATTTCAATTACTATCCCATTTCATAAAATATTCATATTCTTGAGTTTCTACTTCAAATTCCTTAGATCGTATTTCAAATTGATGTTTTGTATAAAAACGAATGGCTCCTTCATTCTGGTTCTGTTGCAAAGTAAAAAAATATAGCTAACCACTAATTTATCATGTCAGTGTTTGCTTAACTTGCTAGCATGATGCTAATTTCGTGGCATGGGGAAAATCCGTAGATCTGAAGAGACCTACGGTTCTTTTTATATAGAGCGTAAATACATTCAATACCTTTTAAAGTATTCTTTGCCGTATTGATACTTTGATATCTTGTCTTTCTTACTTTAATATGACGGTGATCTTGCTCAATGAGGTTATTCAGATATTTCGATGTACAATGACAGTCAGGTTTAAGTTTAAAAGCTTTAATTATTTTAGCCATTGCTACCTTCGTTGAAGGTGCCTGATCTGTAACTACCTTTTGAGGTTTACCAAATTGTTTAATGAGACGTTTGATAAACGCATATGCTGAATGATTATCTCGTTGCTTACGCAACCAAATATCTAATGTATGTCCCTCTGTATCAATGGCACGATATAAATAGCTCCATTTTCCTTTTATTTTGATGTACGTCTCATCAATACGCCATTTGTAATAAGCTTTTTTATGCTTTTTCTTCCAAATTTGATATAAAATTGGGGCATATTCTTGAACCCAACGGTAGACCGTTGAATGATGAACGTTTACACCACGTTCCCTTAATATTTCAGATATATCACGATAACTCAATGCATATCTTAGATAGTAGCCAACGGCTACAGTGATAACATCCTTGTTAAATTGTTTATATCTGAAATAGTTCATACAGAAGACTCCTTTTGGTTATAATTATACTATAAATTCAACTTTGCAACAGAACCATAAAAAATGATAAATATATTAAAATAAAAAGGCGAAGTATTCTTTGAACTGACCCAAATTGTGGGAATAAAATAAAAACACCTCTATATAAATAGACTGACCCCAATTAGTGGGAATTATATAAAAACACTTTCGTTGAATTCATATTAAAATGAATCATACGGAGGTGTTTTTTCTATGAACAGAGTCTCTTATTCAGTTGAAACAAAAGATAAAGTAGTAGAAATGAAGCAAAATAGATACAGCAGAAAAGAAATAATGGATAAACTAATATAAAAATTAAATCGCGAGCTGATACTTCGTGGAAATGGTGTAGAAATTGAGATTTAAAAAAAGTACAAGGAATTAGAAAGAAAGTGGTACCAAAAATAGTTATTGAGTTAGTAAAAGAATTGAAGTCAAGATATAACATAAATCTAATTTTAGAAGTTATATATATTCCAAAACCCAATTTTATAGGTGGAAAAATAAACCGTTTAGAAATAAAATATAACATGGATTCTAAACTTTCCCTTTTAATTACTTATAATTAATACATTAGTAAGGTAATTTACTCATATTGACTGAAGTTCTAGTAAAACCTTCCCTATTTAGCATTGTGCTTACATCGTTTAAATTTTTTTGACTTTTAGGATTAATGATTACTTCTTTTAACATTTCATGTGTTAATCTACAAGTTGTGAATGGTTTACTATTCATATACAATTCAGGCTTTAATAGATTATCCTCATTAATGTTGAAAATAATGTATCTAATTTCTTCTTCTTGTCTTAAATACGGATTTTTGAACACTAATGAAAAGAAATGCAGTGCTTGTACTATACTCCCTATTATTACTTCCATATCATCAGGGTCATATTTAAAATTATCATGAGCGACCAACCAAGCATGAGCTAAAGCTTTAATATATTTAGACTGTACTTCATAATCATATTCCACTTTTACAGGAAAAACATATGCATTACCAACTGTATATTCATCAAGTGTTTTCTTGCCCTTTGAGTAATAACTTGCAAGTTGCTCCATTATTCCCTGACTATCAAATCCTAGCGCAATATCACCATAATTTGATAACGCTTGTGAATAATCATTTTCACTAAAAGACCAAACATATACATCATCTGGCAAAATAGTATTTAATTCTTCTAATTTGAGGATTATATCATTAGGTGCCTCCAATAATTTCAATTCCTTTTTCATTAACTCATATACATATTTAATTTCTTTATCATCATTCATATAGTGAATTGATCCAATTAAAAAAGTAGATGAAGATAGAATTTTTTCAAATGCTTCATAGGTAGTATAATGATATAAATTTTTAATTTTACTTGGATCTGCATAGAATTTATTTGCAATAAGCTCAGGTTGAGCTCGTTGATAAAAATTAGAATTTTCATCATAGTAATCATTTAATAATTGCATACCATCTTTATTCATTGATTGCACTGTTCTTTTTACATCTTCTGACACCTTTGGATCTTCAAGTATTTTTTCTAATTCTTTCATATTATCCTCTCCATTACATTTATGGTTCTGTTGCAAAGTTGAATTTATAGTATAATTTTAACCAAAAGGAGTATTCTGTATGAACTATTTCAGATATAAACAATTTAGTAGCCGTTGGCTACTGTTTAAGATATGCATTGAGTTATCGTGATATATCTGAAATATTAAGGGAACTTGGTGTAAACGTTCATCATTCAACGGTCTACCGTTGGGTTCAAGAATATGCCCCAATTTTATATCAAATTTGGAAGA
>NZ_JBXARC010000028.1:0-25651 GCF_058807855.1 Staphylococcus sp. GW821-FHT11H10
ACTTTCGCTTTTGCTGCTATCTTTTCTTCGTCTGTCGCATTAGGCGTTTGATCGATTTCTGCTTTCTTAGCTTCCGCGGCTTTATCAATCGCTGTTTTTGCTTCGTCTTTCTTAACAACCACTGGTTGAACGTGATTAATTGCGTCCGATCCTTCAGATTTTGCAGTGTCTACACCGTCATTATTCGTTGCTTGGTCTATCGCATTCTTAGCTGTTGTCACTGCTTCATCAACTTTAGCTTTTGCTGCTATCTTTTCTTCGTCTGTCGCATTAGGCGTTTGATCGATTTCCGCTTTTTTAGCTCTAGCTGCATTTTCTATTGCTGTTTTTGCTTCGTCTTTCTTAACAACCGTTGGTTGGACATTGTTAATCGTATCTACACCGTTTGTTTTCGCAGTGTCTACACCTTCGTTATTTGTTACTTGGTCTATTGACGCTTTCGCATTATTTACGGCCTCATCGACTTTCGCTTTTGCTGCTGCCTTCTCTTCATCTGTCGCATCAGGTGTTTGATCGATTTCTGCTTTCTTAGCTTCGGCCGCTTTGTCTATCGCTGTTTTTGCTTCGTCTTTCTTAACAACCGTTGGTTGCACATTGTTAATCGCATCTACACCGTTTGTTTTCGTAGTGTCTACGCCATTGTTATTTGTTGCTTGGTCTATCGCATTCTTAGCTGTTGTCACTGCTTCATCGACTTTCGCTTTTGCTGCTGCTTTTTCTTCGTCTGTCGCGTTTGGTGTTTGGTCGATTTCCGCTTTTTTAGCTTCCGCCGCTTTATCAATCGCTGTTTTTGCTTCGTCTTTCTTAACAACCGTTGGTTGGATATTGTTAATTGAATCTAAACCATTTGATTTCGCAGTGTCTACACCTGCGTTATTTGTTGCTTGGTCTATCGCATTCTTAGCTGTTGTTACTGCTTCATCGACTTTCGCTTTTGCTGCTATCTTTTCTTCGTCTGTCGCATTAGGCGTTTGATCGATTTCTGCTTTCTTAGCTTCCGCGGCTTTATCAATCGCTGTTTTTGCTTCGTCTTTCTTAACAACCACTGGTTGAACGTGATTAATTGCGTCCGATCCTTCAGATTTCGCAGTGTCTACACCATTGTTATTTGTCGCCTGATCTATTGACGCTTTCGCATTATTTACTGCCTCATCGACTTTCGCTTTTGCTGCTGCCTTCTCTTCATCTGTCGCATCAGGTGTTTGATCGATTTCTGCTTTCTTAGCTTCGGCCGCTTTGTCTATCGCTGTTTTTGCTTCGTCTTTCTTAACAACCGTTGGTTGCACATTGTTAATCGTATCTACACCGTTTGTTTTTGCAGTGTCTACACCGTCATTATTCGTTGCTTGGTCTATCGCATTCTTAGCTGTTGTCACTGCTTCATCGACTTTTGCTTTTGCTGCTGCTTTTTCTTCGTCTGTTGCATTAGGCGTTTGATCAATTTCTGCTTTTTTAGAGTTAGCTTGATCTGTTATTATTTGTTTCGCTTGATTCTTTTTAATAGCATCAACTTGAACATTGTGAAGTTGGTTTAATGCTTTGTCTTTAGCAACCTTAACATCATCATTGTGAACGCCTCGTTCAATATTTAATCGTGCTTGCTTTGCAATTTCATCAATTTTGGCTTTAGTTTCATTTTTTTCTTCAATAGTTGCGCTATGATCATTATCAATTTCTGACATTTTAGAAGCAATAACTCTATCTAATTCCTGTCTTGCTTTATCTCTAGCAATCGCATGCGTTGAAATTTGACTAATGTTGTTACTATTAGAAGTTAAAACTGTTTCTACTAACTGATTAGTTGTAGCATTTCTTACAGCATTTTTAGCATTAGTTAGAGCTTCATTAACACTTGTTTTAGCTTCTTCTCTTTCTTCAAAAGTAGCATTCGTGTCATTTTCTATTTCAATAAGTTTTTCATCAGCTTTATCATTCAAAGATTGTATCGCTTGTTGCTTAATTGCCGGAATAACATCTATGGGACTAATATCAACGATTGCTTGCTTTTTTCTTTCAGAAATTTCATTTATATTTGTTGCGCTTTCAATATCTCTAACTTTTTCATCAAAAGTAGCCTTTAAAAGTGTTAATGCAGTATCTTTTTCTTCTCTTGTAGCGTCATTATTGTTATTAATTACCTCTTTACGTGACTTTGCGGCTTGATCAACATCTAATTTTGCTCTTTCTTTATCCAATCTTAAAGTCAAATCGTTAATCGTTGCTTGGTTTTTTCTATCATTGATAGGTGTATTATCATTTTCATTTAAAATTTGTCTTGATGCATTAAGCACATTTTGCATCGATGACCAAGCCTCTTGTGAATAATCACTTGGGTTCAGATGCTCTATTTGAGCACTTATTTGATTATATTTTTGTTGCAAATCAGTTTTATACATTTCCACCGTAACAGATTGTGTTGCGACAGTAACATTTCCTCTTCTTTGATTAGATTCAGTTTTAACATATTCGTTATAACCGCCATATCTGAAATAATTATCATCAGCATTAGATCCAAAATCACGACTTCCATTTCTTCTATTCATGTTTATGCCATCTGTAACATAAACTAGTGTAGCATCAAAATCTTTTTTGATGGGTTCTGAAGTTGGTAAAGAAACTGTATACGTAATGTTTTTAATTGTTCCTGGTTCAATTCTATCTACATTTAATGTTAATAATCTGTTCGATGAATTATAATTTGCTCTAGCATTTTGAGCTGATATGAATTGTACTCCTTCAGGTAAAACAACTTTATACTGTGTTTTATTTGAACGGGAATGACCTTTATTTTCTAGAGAAACTTCTAATGTAGCATTTATTAATGAGGTAGAAGTTGATGGTGATGTAACAGTGTATTTTGTTTGCGTAGTAGTAGCTTTTAAATAAGCACCACTATTGACTTTCACATCTGCTAATCCACTTCCTCCAAAGTTATTCTTCCCTTTTAAAATTCTACCTCCATTGGCACTTTCATAACTTCTCTTTTCAAATGTTTCAAACATAAATCTTAATCTCGATACATTATTAGGCACATTAAAAACACCTGTGAACACACCAAAGGATTTACTTGCTGTGTTTGGTCTACCAGAATAAAGTAAATCTGTAGGGTTATTAGAATCATAAATTGAAACTTTAACACCATTTATACCATTTGTGTTACCCATTGAAGTACCAATAAAATATAATTGAACTTCTGACCCTGGTGTTACATCAACATCTTGATAAATTGGACCTACAGTTTTATCTCCCGCTACGCCACCTAAATTATTTGGGTATTTTGAAAGTACTGCAGCAATTTTATTGTTTGTTTTATCAAAAACGTATGGATTATATGGTGGTAATGCTTTAGGTCCCCACACAAGAGGAATTTCTGTTTGATCATTATCTTTCACATGCCATCCAGTGATTTTACCTGCTTGGTTCATTTCAGACACTGTTTGATTAGTAGGAATAACTGCACCATTAGACGTATCTGTAAAAGTACCGTTAATAATTTGACCAGAATTAGTTTCATTTATACTCATTTGGTCTTGGTTATTATCAACATTGTTATCAGTAGATCGCTTTGTTCTTTTATGAATTGATTTATTTTCATTAAATGTATTATTGCTATCATTTTTCGAAATATTTTGATGTGATAATTCTGGTTCTATAGTTTTTTCGTCTTGATTTGTCTCTATAGAATTTTCCTTAATCTCTTCATTATCTATTCTATATGTACCATTAGCATTATCTACTTTAGAATTAATTTCGCTATTATTAATTTTAATAGCGGTTGCTATTTCTTTTATAGAATCATTACTATTTTTTTCGTTTTCTATGTAATTATCATTATTATGTATTGATTTATCATCAGTTTGAGATTTAACATTTTGCGAGGTAGCTTGCGAAGAATTACTTTCTTCTTCTTGAGTTGCTGCATGACCTGGATGTGATAAGAAAGTCAGTGTAGCTATGACAGTGGAAAATATTCCTACACTAAATTTACGAATACTAAATTTCTGTTTTTTAAAAAGATTCATTATTGTCCTCCTTGATGTTCTTGTCTTGTTGTAATAGTAATAATGAATAGTAATGTATATTGATATTAAATTGTATTATATGATTTTATGCAATTGTTATCATACCTTTTTATAATATCAAATATCATCTGAAATAACCAGAATAAATTTTTCATTAAATAAGATTTTCGTATAGCATAAAGCTTTTAAAAATTATATTTTAAATAATTACATGTTGTTTTCAAATTAATACTAAAAAATCAGACCCCACTATTATGTGAAGTCTGATTTCCAAATAAATTCATTGATTAACTATTTTCTTTGTTTCTTTTTCTATTTTTCAAGAATAAGAATAAACCACTTATCAATGCTAAACCTGCTAATGGTGATTGATTTTGACCTTCTTTACCAGTGCTTGGCAATTTAATAGAATCTTTGTTATTACCTGAGCTAGTATTATAATTATCACTTGAATTATTATTTCTATACCCATCATTATTATTGCCACTTGCTAAAGCTTTCTTACCTTTTGAAACTTCTGGGTTTACCTTTTCTATTTCTTCAATAGCTTTATTTGTAATTGAATCAACGTCGTTGTTATTAATATCATTATCTAATTTTTCTAAAGCATTTTTAACAATTTCATCAATCATGTTCTTCGCTTTATTTTTTTGTTCGTCTGTTAAACCTACTAATGCATCAATTTTAGCTTTTTGCTTTCTAGCTACATTTAAGATAGTCTCTTGAGCCTTAGGTTTTTTAACAATTTTAACTTTAACTTCTTTTAATTTAGAAGTAAAAGTAACTTGAACTTTATCAACATCGTCATTACTATTTGCATTGTCTATTGCTTTATTAGCTTTATCGATTATTTTATCAACTTCTGCTTTTGCTGCGTCTTTTTCTTCTTTAGTTGCTTTATTATCCTTATCGATTTCTGCTTTTTTAGCTTTCGCTTGATCTAAAAGTGTTTGTTTCACAACAGTTTTCTTAGTAGTATCAGGTTGTATTTTTTTAATGATGTTACTACTGCTATTTTTAGCTTGATCTACATCATTATTAGTAGCTCCTTTATCTATATTATCTTTAGCTTTTTTAGCTTCTTCATCTACTTTTGATTTTGCTGAGTCTTTTTCTTCTCTAGTCGCATTGTGATTATTATCAATCTCTGATTTTTTAGCTTTCACTAATTCATCAATCGCTTTTTTAGCTGCGTCTTTTTTCACTACTTCAACTACAACACTATTAATGCCATTTGTACCTTTATCTTTGACCTGATCAACATCACTATTTGTAGAAGCTTGATCTATCTCTTTTTTTTCTTTAGTGACTTCTTCATCTACTTTTGATTTTGCTGCATCTTTTTCTTCTTTTGTTGCATTAGGTGTTTGATCTATTAAATCTTTTTTAGCTTTTGCTACTTCATCTATTGCTTGTTTAGCTTCTGGTTTTTTAATTGTTTCAGGTTGAATAGGAGCAATAGCTGTATGACCATTATTATTACCTTGGTCAACTTGGTCATTAGTAGTTGCTTGATCAATAGCACTTTTAGCTTTAGTAACTTCTTCATCTACTTTTGATTTTGCTACATCTTTTTCTTCTTTTGTTGCATTTGTGTTATTATCAATTTCTTGTTTCTTAGCTTTAGCGACTTCGTCAATTGCGCGTTTCGCTTCTGCCTTTTTAATGGTATCAGGTTGAATTGCTGTAATAGTTGTAACGCCTTGAGTTTTAGCTTGATCTACTGCTTCATTTGTTGTCGCATTATCAATAGATTGTTTTGCTTTTGTTGCTTCTTCATCTACTTTCGCTTTAGCTGCATCTTTTTCTTCTTTAGTTGCTTCTTGATTTTGATCAATTTCAGCCTTTTTAGCTATTACTTCATCATCAATTGCGCGTTTTGCTTCTGACTTTTTAACAACGTCTGGTTGAATTTTTGTTATAGCTGAAGCACCGTCTGTTTTAGCTTGATCGACATCATTATTCGTTGTAGATTGGTCAATGTTATTTTTAGCTTTTGTTGCTTCTTCATCTACTTTTGCTTTCGCTGCGTCTTTTTCTTCTTTAGTAGCTTCTTGATTTTGATCAATTTCTGCTTTTTTAGCAGTCACTGCATCATCAATTGCTTGTTTTGCTTCTGCTTTTTTAACAACTTCTGGTTGGATTGAAGAAATTGTTGTTTCACCTGATGTTTTTGCTTGATCTACACCATTATTAGTAGAAGCTTGATCAATCGCTGCTTTTGCTTTTGTTGCTTCTTCATCTACTTTTGTTTTAGCAGCATCTTTTTCTTCTTGTATAGCATTTTCATTATTATCAATTTCTTGTTTCTTAGCTGACACTGCCACATCGATGGCTTGTTTCGCCTCAGCTTTTTTAATAGCTTCTGGTTCTATTGAAGAAATTATTGTAGTTCCATTCGTTTTTGCTTGGTCAACATCATTATTTGTGTTGGCTTTATCGATTGCTGACTTAGCTTTTGTTACTTCTTCGTCAACTTTAGCTTTCGCTGCATCTTTCTCTTCTTGTGTAGCATCAGAAACTTGATCTATTGCTGCTTTTTTAGCTGTAGCAGCATCATCGATTGCTTGTTTCGATTCAGCTTTTTTGATTGCTTCAGGTTGAATTTTGTTAATAGCAGTTATTTCATTATCTCGAGTTTCGTGTACAGCATCATTAGTACTAGCTTGATCTATAAGTTGTTTCGCTTTAGTAGCTTCTTCATCTACTTTTGCTTTAGCTGCATCTTTTTCTTCTTGTGTAGTAGTACCATCTTGATCTATGGCGTTCTTTTTGGCTGTAACAGTATCATCAATCGCTTGCTTCGCTTTAATTTTTTCTATTGATTCTGGTTGAATATTATTAATAGTAGTTACACCAGAGTCTTTCGCTTGATCTACCGCGTCATTCGTAGTCGATGAATCAATTGCTCGTTTTGCTTTAGCTACTTCTTCATCCACTTTTGCTTTTGCTGCATCTTTTTCTTCTTGTGTAGCTGTTGGATGTTGGTCAATTTCATTTTTCTTAGCTGCTGCATCATCAATTGCTTGTTTAGCATTTGCTTTTTTAACTGCATCTACTTGAATACCTGCTATTGTAGCAGTTTCAGAATTTTGTACTTGATCTACATCATTATTTGAATTTGCTTGAGTAATTGCATCTTTCGCTTTTTGTACTTCAGCATCTACCTTAGCTTTTGCTGCGTCTTTTTCTTCTTGTGTAGCTGTTGGGTGTTGATCAATTTCTTGTTTCTTAGCTGTTGCTGCATCATCAATTGCTTTTCTTGCTGCTGCTTTTTTAACAATATCAGGCTGAATTACTGAAATTGAATTGTTGCCTAAGTCTCTCGTTTGGTCTACACCATCATTCGTTGTTGCTTGATCAATCGCTGTTTTAGCTTTAGCAGCTTCGACATCTACTTTTGCTTTTGCTACGTCTTTCTCTTCTTGAGTTGCATCACTATTATTGTCAATTGCTGCTTTTTTAGCATTTGCACTATCATCTATTGCTTGTTTTGCTGACGATTTCTTAATCGTATCAGGTTGTATTCCTTCAATAGTTGTTACACCAGATGATTTGGCTTGCTCTACATCGTTGTTTGTAGTAGCTTGATCAATCGCTGCTTTTGCTTTGGTAGCTTCAGCATCAACTTTATCTTTAGCTGCCTGTTTTTCTTCATCTGTAGCATCGGCAACAGTATCAATTGCTGCTTTCTTAGCAACGACTTCATCATCAATTGCTTTTCTTGCTGCTGCTTTTTTAGTAACTTCTGGTTGTATACCAGTAATAGTCGAAGTACCGCTATTTTGTTCTTGGTCTACATTATCATTTGTTGTTGCTTGTGTAATTGCTTGTTTTGCAGCTGTTACAGCTGCATCAACTTTCGCTATTGCTGCATCTTTTTCTTCTTGTGTTGCATCTGACGTATTATTTATCGCTTCTTTTTTAGCAGTTGCTGCATCATCAATCGCTTTTCTTGCTGCTGCTTTCTTCACCGTATCAGGAAGTATTCCAGAAATAATTGTAGTATTATTGTTTGTTGCTTCATCTACAGCATTATTTGTAGTTGCAGCATCTGTGGCAGCTTTAGCTTGTTTTGCTGCTTCATCAATTTTGGCTAAAGCTACATCTTTCTCTTCTTGAGTGGCTTCATTGTTATTATTGACTAATGATTTTTGGTTTAAGACTGCTGTATCAATTGCTTGTTTTGCATCTGATTTTTTAACTATTTCAGGTTGAATATTATTAATTGAACTAATACTGTGCGCTTGTACTTCATCAACACCATCATTATTTGTAGATTGGTCAATAAGTCTATCAGCATTTCTAACTTCATCTGTAACTCTTTGAATCGCTGCATCTTTTTCTTCTTGTGTTGCATCACTATTTTGATTAATTAGCGCCTTTTTAGCTTCTGCAGCTTGTTCTATAGCTTTTTTTGCATTTGCTTTTTTGATTACATCAGCATCAATACTATTAATGATGTTGATGCCATTAGTTTGAGCTTGATCTACGTCATTATTAGATGTAGCTTGATCAATTAACGCTTTCGCTTTATTAGCTTCTTCAGTTGCTTTAGCCATAGCGACATCTTTTTCTTCCTGAGTAGCATCATAGTGACTATCGATAAAAACTTTGCGATCCGTTAAAGCTGCCTCAATTGCTTGTTTCGCAGCGGCTTTCTTAGTTGCACGTACATTAATTGAATTAATTTGGGCGATACTGCTTTCTTTTAAAGGAGCGATATCACTACTACTAGTTAAATTATCAATTTCACCTTTTTTCTCATTATATTTATTTTGTAGTTTAGTTAAAGCGACTTGTTTTTCTTCAGTAGTAGCTTCAGTGTTACTATTAATGACATTTTCTCTAGCTTTAGCAGCTTTATCTACATCAAATTTTGCTTTTGCTTTTTCCAAGTTTAATAATAAATTATTAATTTCAGCTTGATTCTTTCTATCTGTTATTGGGGTTGCATCAGTTTCATTTTTAACAACTTTTGCGTTTGTAAGTGCTGTTTGTAAGTTGTTCCAAGCCTCTACGGAATAATCATTTTGATTTGCTTGAGCAAGTTCTGTTTCAATTTCACTTATTTTATTATTGATAGCATCTTTATACATGAAGACAGTGACAGATTGTGTTGGTGCATTTGTAGTACCTTGTCTTTGATCACTCTCAGCGATAATAAACTCATTATTACCACCATATCGAAGGTAGTTATTATCACCAGGTGTTTGCGTAGCAAGGTCTCTTGAACCATTTTTTCGGTTCATATTAATACCTTCAGTTTGATAGATTAGATTCGCATTAAAATCTTTTTTAATTGGTACTGAAGTAGGTAATGATACAGTATAAGAAACGTCTCTTGTTGTACCAGCATCTATTGGATTAATACTAAGTGTCAATTCTCTTGTATCTTCATTAAATGAACCAGTTGCATTTTCAGCAGTTACAAAAGTTGCCCCTTCTGGTAATACAACTTTATATTGAGTTTTGTTAGAACTTGAATGACCTTTATTTTCAATAGAAAAATTTAATTTAGCATTAACATTAGGTGATGTCGCAGAAGTAGAGTTTGCTTGATATTCTGTTTGAGCTGGACTCACTTTTAAGTATGCACCAGTATTAACAGAAACATCAGCAACTACACCACCACCAAAGTTATTTGGGCCCTTAAGTAATCGATGTCCACTATAAGTGTCATGACTTACATTTACTAAAGATTCAAATTGTACTCTAATTCTTGAGATATTATCAGGTACATTAAATACCCCTTTAAAAATACCAAAAGGTTGGCTACTTGTTTTAGGTGTACCTTTATATAATAAAGTTGAAGGATTATTTGCATCATAGACAAATAAACGAGCACTGTTAAATCCTGAAATATTTCCCATAGAAGTACCAATAAAATGGAATTGCAATTCAGAACCTGGTGTAACATCGATATCTTGATAAATCGGACCTACATTATTATCGGGTCTACCATACGATAAGTTATCACTATACTTAGATAATACAGCACCAATTTTGTTATTAGTCTTATCGAAAGTGACATACGTGTATGATGGTAAAACTTTAGGTCCCCACACCAATGGGATTTGTGTCTGTTGACTATTTACTACTTGCCATCCTGGTATTGTGCTTGCAGCATCCATAGCAGATTCTGTAGCAGCCGTTGGAATTTCCGCACCGTTAGATGTATCAGTAAAATTACCATTAACAATCTGTCCAGAGTTTGTTTCATTGATTGCCATTGGATCTGGTTGAGTTTGAGGATTTGAAGATGTATCATTCGCATCACGTTTCACTCGTTTGTGTTTGGCCTTAATACTCTTTTCATTTGATAATGTTTTTTCTTCTGTTGATGGTTGATTAGTGTCAACATTATTAGCTTCGGACTTTGTCTCAGCTAAATCTTTGTTTGAATTTTTATTGTTACTTAAAGTTTCAGACTTGCTCGATTTAGCACTTGTATCATCAACTGAGTTTTGTTTTGGTGCAGGATTATTATCTGCTTTCGTTTCCACTTTAGAAGATGGGTAGCTTGTGTCTTCTTTAGATTCTACTTGTGAAGATGCATTGTCTGGAGCAGTTGATTTTTGATTAGTATCATCTGTACCGCTTGTTTCAGTAACCTTTTGTTGAGCAGATTGACTTTGCTCATCCAATTCAGCTGCATGTCCTGTATGTGTGATAAATGATAATGTAGCAATCACTGTTGAGAACGTACCAACTGTAAATTTACGTATACTGAATTTTTGTTTTTTAAATAGATTCATTAAATATCCTCCTTGTAGTCTGATCTTGATGTCATTGATTTAATGAATTAGTCAAAATATAGTCTAAATCCTATTTGACGATTTACTAAATTATTCTATCACTATTAATAATTGTACGCTAGTGTATTTTAAATTATTATGATAAATATTTTATAAAATATAATTTAGTCCTCTTAAAAATCAAAAAAGCGACTGACATTTGAATTTGTCAGTCGCTTATGCATGATTAAATACTATTTATTTCTGTACCTGCAGTGCCCCATTCGTTCATACCACCTTCTACATTAATAGCATGAATATCATGGTCTTCTAAATATTTCACAACTTTTGCACTACGCATTCCTGCGGCACAAATAATATAATATGTTTCATTCTTATTAAATTGATTTAAGTTGTCAGGAATTTGATCCATAGGAATTGTTTTTGCTCCAGGAATAACTCCCATTGCAGTTTCTTCATCTGTACGAACGTCTACAATATTCACTGGATTAGACTCTAATACTTTTTCTTTTAATTGATCTACTGTAATAGATTCCATTTCTAAAACTCCTTATATTATTATTTTGCAACGATATTAACAAGTTTTTGAGGGACTGCGATTACTTTTTTAATGTCTTTACCCTCAATAGATAGTTTAACATTTTCATCTTTTAATGCTAATGCTTCCATTTCATCTTTGGAAGTATCTTTAGGTATATTTAATTTTGCTCTTACTTTACCATTAACTTGTACTACAATTTCAACCTCTGAATCTACAAGTAAAGATTCATCATAAGTTGGCCATGGTTGATAAATAATAGTGTCTTCATTACCTAAGCGGTCCCATAATTCTTCACCAATATGTGGCGCAATTGGAGCCAACATTTTTACAAAGCCTTCAGCATATGGTTGATAAATCGTTTCTGCTTTATAGCAATCATTAATAAATACCATTAATTGACTTATCGCAGTATTAAAGTTTAATGTGTTGAAGTCTTCTGTAACTTTTTTAACAGTTTGGTTATACACTTTATCTAATCCATTATCATTATTTTCAACTATTTTATTTGATAATGAACCGTCTTCATTGATGAATAGTCTCCAAACACGGTCTAAGAAACGTCTTGAACCATCAAGACCATTTTCACTCCATGCAATTGCTGCATCTAATGGTCCCATAAACATTTCATATAAACGCAATGTATCAGCACCATGTGAATCTACAATATCATCAGGGTTAACTACATTCCCTTTAGACTTACTCATTTTCTCGTTACCTTCTCCAAGTATCATGCCTTGGTTAAATAATTTTTGGAAAGGTTCTTTCGTAGGCACGACACCTAAATCATAAAGCACTTTGTGCCAGAATCTAGCATATAGTAGATGGAGTACGGCATGCTCTACCCCACCAATATATAAATCTACTGGTAACCAATGTTTTAATTTTTCTGGGTCAGCTAACATATTACTATTATGTGGATCGATATATCTTAAATAATACCAACAACTTCCAGCCCATTGTGGCATAGTATTAGTTTCACGACGACCTTTCATTCCAGTCTTTTCATCAATTACATTTACAAACTCGTCGATATTAGCTAATGGTGATTCACCTGTACCTGAAGGTTTAATTTCATCAGTTTCTGGTAGTAAAAGTGGTAACTCTTCTTCTGGAACTGTAGTCATAGTACCATCTTCCCAGTGAATAACTGGTATTGGTTCTCCCCAATAACGTTGTCTGCTGAATAACCAATCTCTTAGTTTGTAGTTTACTTTCTTTTCGCCTGCACCTTTAGCAACTAATAGTTCAATTGCTTTAGAGATCGCCGTTTCATTATCTAAGCCATTTAATTCACCTGAATTAATATGTTCACCAACACCTGTGTATGCTTCTTTTTGAATATCTCCACCAGCAATCACTTCGTTAATTGGTAAATTAAATTTAGATGCAAATTCATAATCACGTTCGTCATGCGCAGGTACAGCCATGACTGCGCCTGTACCATAACTAGATAGTACATAATCTGCAATCCAAATTGGCAAATTCTTACCTGTTAATGGATTTATAGCATAAGCACCTGTGAACACACCAGATTTATCTTTAGCTAAATCTGTACGCTCAAGGTCAGATTTTTTAGATGAGTCTTCTTGATATTTTTTAACCGCTTCTAATTTGTCTTCAGACGTAATTTCATTTACTAATGAATGTTCCGGACTTAATACTAAGAAAGTTGTACCGTAAATTGTATCTGGTCTCGTTGTAAACACATCGATACTAGCATCTTTATTTTCAATCTCAAAAGAAACACGCGCACCTTCTGAACGTCCAATCCAATTACGTTGCATGTCTTTAATAGATTCTGGCCAGTCAAGTTCATCTAAATCTTCTAATAATCGGTCAGCATATTCAGTAATTTTTAATACCCATTGCTTCATAGGTCGTCTATATACTGGGTGTCCTCCTCGTTCAGATACGCCATCAACGACCTCTTCGTTTGATAGAACAGTTCCCAATGCTGGACACCAGTTTACAGCAACTTCATCAACATAGGCTAAGCCTTTATTATACAATTGGATAAAAATCCATTGTGTCCATTTGTAATATTCAGGATCTGTAGTATTTACTTCTCTATCCCAATCATAACTGAAACCTAATTTTTGAATTTGACGTTTAAACGTTTGAATATTTTGCTTAGTAAATTCCCTAGGGTCATTACCAGTATCTAATGCATATTGTTCAGCAGGTAATCCAAAAGCATCCCATCCCATTGGATGTAGTACATTATAACCTTGCATACGTTTATATCTAGATACAATATCAGTAGCTGTGTAACCTTCTGGGTGCCCTACATGTAAACCCGCACCAGATGGATAAGGGAACATATCTAATGCATAAAATTTCTTTTGTCCTAAATTATCACTCGTTTTAAACGTTTTGTTGTCTGCCCAATAATTTTGCCATTTTTTCTCAATTTCCTTATGATTATATCCCAAATCTTTTTCCTCCTATAAATAAAAAACACCTCAAACTATTATTTATTACAGGGACGACTTCTTGCCGCGGTACCACCCTAATTCACATAATATGTGCACTTTATAATAGTAAGAGATGTTTATAATTTAATCGAATAACGGTAAGTTCACTTAATTCTTAACACTAGTTTTCACCACCACTAGCTCTCTGATGAAAAGTACTTAAGTTACTACTCCAATACATTTTAATATTATGAGATTCAAGCACTAATTGCAAGTGGTAGTTACTATTTTATTTCAACTCATGTATATATCATATCTATCTAGATTGTCGTGATTGTTTTCCTTTAGGTAGACCTTTGTCAAAGATTGAAAGGAAGATAATTCCAACAATTAATAAGAACATGATGCCAATGAACATCGCACTCATATTGAAAGTATCAACCAATACACCACCTATTAGTGGTCCAAATGCTTTACCAACAGTTGAAGCTGAATTAACGACTCCTTGATATTGACCCTGTTTTCCTTCTGGTGCCAGATAATTAGCTATAGTTGGTACTGCTGGCCAAACAAACATTTCACCAAAAGTTAATATAATCATTCCTATTAAAAATACAGTAAATTGTTCAGCAAAACTAGTTACAAAGAAAGACAGCATAAAAATTAAAATACCAACTAACATTTGATATTTTAAATTCCCTTTTAATAAAATAATTGCTGGTCTTATTAACGGTTGAGCAACTAAAATCATAATACCGTTAACTGTCCATAATATACTGTATTGTGACATAGAAATATTTAATTCTTGTGTAAATGATGCAATTGTAGTTTCCCATTGAATGTAAGCAATCCAACAAATAGCAAACATTACACATAATAATAAGAGTGCAATAAAGCGTTTTTTATTTTCTTTACTATGAATGTCTAGGCTGTCTGGTGTTCTAATTTTAGCGTGATATTCAAGATTAAATTGCGTTATCGCTACAATCCCAAATAAGACGTACATAATCAGGTTAGCTAAGAAAATATAATTAAAGCTTAACTCAGCAACGAAACCACCCATTGCTGCGCCTGTTGCTACACCAATGTTTTGAGCTAAGTATATTGCATTGAATGTCGTTCTCCCCCCGTTAGGCCAAACTGCACCAGCCATTGCATAAATTGCGGGAACTATCATTCCGCCACCAAAGCCTAACAATACTAACCAAATCGCATACCATGGCCAACCATGGAAGAAGTTTAAAAGTGTAGTACTGATTAAACATGTAACGGTACCTATCATTATTGTTCGATAACCACCTAACTTGTCGAACAATGAACCTCCTAGTAAATTTCCGACTACCATTCCAAATGAATTAACCATTAGAACAATCGCAGCAATTGTCAGGCTCTTACCAAGCTCTTCTTTCATATAAATTGTGTTTAAAGGCCATAAAAAGCTAGAGCCAGTTATATTTAGCGCCATGCCTATAACTAGCCACCATACTGATCTAGGTATATTCATATTTATTAGTCCCCTCTTTATATTTTTGTTGAACTACATTAAACACTATAACATTAAAGTATGTTAAAATCTTTACTTAGAACTAAGTTAGATAGAAAGGAAAATGTGTTATGGGTAACTATTTCCCGTATGCCTTTGAAAATAAACGATATCATACATGGAATTATCATTTAAAAAATAAATTTGGTCAAAAGATTTTTAAAGTAGCACTTGATGGTGGATTTGACTGTCCTAACCGTGATGGCACTGTTGCACATGGTGGGTGCACGTTCTGTTCAGCCGCAGGTAGCGGTGACTTTGCTGGCAACAGAGCTGATCCAATTGAAGTTCAATTTCAACAAATTAAAGATAGAATGCATGAAAAATGGAGTGAGGGTAAATATATTGCTTACTTCCAAGCCTTTACTAACACTCATGCGCCTGTAGAAGTTCTTAAAGAAAAATATGAACCTGTCCTAAAGGAAGAAGGCGTAGTTGGTTTGTCAATTGCAACAAGACCAGACTGTTTACCTGATGATGTTGTAGAGTATTTAGCCGAACTAAATGAACGTACTTATTTATGGGTGGAATTAGGTTTACAAACTGTTCATCAAGAAACTACAGATTTAATTAATCGTGCTCATGATATGCAAACATATTACGATGGTGTTGCTAAATTAAGAAAGCACAACATTAATGTGTGTACGCATATTATTAATGGATTACCAGGTGAAGACTATGAAATGATGATGGAAACAGCACGTGAAGTGGCTCAAATGGATGTTCAAGGCATAAAAATACATTTACTTCATTTATTAAAAGGGACACCAATGGTTAAACAGTATGAAAAAGGAATGCTCGAGTTTATGTCGCAAGAGAATTATACCAAGTTAGTCTGTGATCAATTAGAAATTTTACCACCAGAAATGATTATTCATCGAATTACTGGAGATGGTCCAATTGATTTAATGGTGGGCCCTATGTGGAGTGTTAATAAATGGGAAGTTTTAAATGAAATTGATGATGAATTAGCACGACGCAATTCATATCAAGGTAAACATTATTCATCTGAAGTAAAGGTTAAATCATGAAATTAGAACGAATTCTCCCCTTTTCAAAAACGTTAATAAAAGAACATATTAAGCAAGATAGTATTGTCATTGATGCTACTTGTGGCAATGGTAACGACACGTTATTTCTTGCACAGCAAGTTTCTAATGGCCATGTTTTTGGTTTCGATATACAAGATACAGCAATCCAATCAACTTTCGAAAAAGTAAAAGCATTTAATAATGTAACATTAATTCAAGATGGCCATGAGAACATTAAGAAACATATTGACATTCAATTTAAAGGTCAAATAGATGCGGCAATTTTTAATCTTGGTTATTTACCTAAGGGTGATAAATCTATTGTTACAAGACCTGAAACTACAATTAAAGCAATAAATGCTATTTTTGATTATTTAAGTGTCGAGGGAATTATAGTGCTAGTTATATATCATGGGCATGCTGAAGGACAAGTTGAACGAGATGCCTTATTAGATTTTTTAGAACATTTTGATCAAGAGAAAGCTCATATTCTTAAATATCAATTTATGAATCAAGTGAATCACGCGCCATTTATATGTGCGATTGAGAAACGCTAAACCTAACATCATCATCTCTAACAAAATTTTAAATAATATAAAAAATCCACTCCATAGTTTTAATTATGGAGTGGATTGTTTTGTCGAAAAATCTCTCTAAATTATATTTAAAACGATATAAACTAAAACATCAAATCGATTAAACACGCATTAATGAATTTAGACTATTTTCAAGTATTTCATATCGTTTTTTTATAGTAGCAGTAATGAAATCTAATAATTCATTTTTTAGTTCTTGCTTCTCTTTATTAAAATGTATAATTACAGTTCGTTCATCATCTAATGGTCTCTCTTTAAATATCCATTCAGATTGAACAAGTTTGTTATATGTACGTGTACGTTTATACGATTTAATATTAACGTAACTATCCATTTCTTTTAACGTCATGGACCCTTTGTCCCATAAAGTTAGTAAAATTAGAACCTCTTCTTTGGTCAAATCATAAGTTTCATAAATCACTTTAAAAATCGAATTGATTTCTTTACACACTTCTTCAAGCTGCAAAATCATAGAAACATTCTCGCCTGCTTGATTATTCATGCTGCTCCCTCCCTAAATAATTGTACACATCCCGATTAAATAATTATAGAATTAACTATCATTATATATTTACCCAATTATTCTCTTTGTAATTAAACAATTTATAATAACTCCTAAAAATTAACTTACATTAAAGCATATGTTAAATTACTTTAAATTTTTATTGGTAATTCAACTATATGTAATTAAAATTAAAAACATATACTATTTACATTATATTATATTTTTACTTTAATTTAAAAGATGTCAACTTCTAAATTTTGAATTACCTTTGCGCATTAATCAATTGCATTACATATAATTGTTTACCAAAAAAGAGCTAGAACAGAATTCTTATCGAATTCTTAGTCCCAGCTCCTCAAGGAAGACTAAAATTGAAGAAATATTATAAATAATTTCTTAATTTGATCAACTATGACGAATATGCGTTGTAGTCATTAAATATTACTTCATTACACACTCTAATTTTTAAACTTCTTCGATTTCTTCTTCATTTACAATAAACCCCATTGTATTCACACTATTATTTAAAAATGTCAACACGTAACGCATCACTTGATCACGTTCAGGTTCATTATGAATTTCATGATAGAAGCCTTCCCATACTTTAAAATAAAATTCATTAGTGTTTAAATTATTTTTAAGTTCATTGAATGAACGTAATTCCAATAATTTATCTTCAGTTCCATACATTAGTAACGTTGGCATAGATTGTATATCCTTGAAATGTTGAACTGTATCTTTCATTGTTTCCAACAAAATGTTATACCACTTGTAGGTTACTTTTCTTAGCATTAATCCATCTTGTTTAGTTTCTTCAATAACTTCATCATTTCGCGTTAAATCTTTAGTTTCAATACCTAATTTGAATCGTGCGTCCTTAGATCCTTTACCTACATTTGAAATTAACATATTTTTACGTGTCTTATTATTTCTTTTAAATTCTAACAATGGAGAAAGGAGTAACATACCCTCGATAGGCAATTCTGTTTTTTCAAGTACATTTAATAAAATTAATCCACCTAGTCCAACACCCATGACAAAAGTAGGAATCTTGTATTCATTAGCAATTCTAACCCATTCTATTAGTGTTTCATGGTATATATCAAAATGCTCAAGTTGTCCCTTGTTTGCTCTAGATGTTTGACCTTGTCCAGGTAAATCACCCATTATAACGTGATAACCATTACGTCTTAACATCGTAATAACGTATGCATATCTGCCAGTGTGTTCTAAAATGTTATGTACTATAACCACGACACCTTTAGCATCGTGTTCAGTTTCCCATTTCCACATATGTATAATTCCTCTCTAACTTATATTTCGATAAATGTATTATATCAGATTATTTGTTTGGACTGGTGTAAATCTTAGAGACAAAGTGATTACAAATTTTAGTTCGATATTGTAATTATACCTTTTTTTATAGTATTCAGATAATTGAAAACGCTTTCTACAATCACATATTCATGCTAAACTATTATTAAATTATAAGTTTTATGTAACATGGAGGAATGGGATATGTCACTTTTTAAGAATTTTTTTATTGCATTATCAAATAGCACTTATTTAAATGAAACAGCAAAAAAAGTAGGTCCTAAAATGGGTGCAAATAAAGTTGTGGCTGGTAATACTATCGAGCAATTGATTGACACAATTGAGAGACTAAACGATAAAAATATAGCTGTTACAGTTGATAATCTTGGCGAGTTTGTAGGAACGGTTGAAGAAGCTACTCAAGCTAAGAATGAAATTTTAGAAGTTATGCAAGCTATTAAAGATTATAATGTTGATGCTCATATGTCTGTAAAATTAAGTTCTCTTGGTGGTGAATTTGATACTGAGCTAGCTTATAATAATTTAAGAGAGATTCTACTTAAAGCCAACGAATTTGATAATATGCATATTAATATCGACACTGAAAAATATGACAGTTTACAGCAAATTGTTGAAGTGTTAGATAGACTTAAAGGGGAATTCAGAAACGTTGGAACAGTAATACAAGCTTATCTTTATGATGCAGTTGATTTAATTGATAAATATCCTAATTTACGCTTGAGATTAGTTAAAGGTGCCTATAAAGAAGATGAACAAATTGCATATCAAACTAAAGAAGAGATTGATGCAAATTACATAAAAATCATTGAGAAGCGTCTTTTAACTGCTAAAAACTATACATCAATCGCTACACATGACGATCAAATAATTAATCACGTTAAACAATTTGTTAAATCACATAATATTGACAGAGATCAATTTGAATTTCAAATGTTATACGGATTCCGTAGTGAATTAGCTGAGGATATTTCTCGACAAGGATACCATTTCACAATTTATGTTCCTTATGGCAATGATTGGTTCGGTTACTTCATGCGTAGATTAGCTGAACGCCCTCAAAACCTTGCTCTTGCTTATCAAGAATTTGTTTCAACTAAGACATTGAAGAAAATTGGCGTTTTCACTAGCCTAGGCCTTGGAGCTGCATTTATTATTTCTGGTCTCACAAGATTATTAAAAAGATAAAAAATAAATCCTCGACACTGCTAATACTTTGTCGAGGATTTGTATTTTTAATTAAAATTGTTTTAATAAATTTGCCATTTCAATAGCACTTACTGCTGCTTCAGCACCTTTATTACCCGCTTTAGTTCCAGCTCTTTCAACCGCTTGTTCAATACTTTCAGTGGTTAATACGCCAAATATAACTGGAATATCGCTTACATCATTTGCCTTTGATACTCCTTTTGCAACTTCATTACATACATAATCATAATGAGATGTTGCACCTCTAATTACACAACCTAAAGTGATGACTGCGTCATATTCACCTTTTTGAGCTAGTTTTTTAGAAACTAAAGGAATTTCAAATGCACCAGGTACATAAGCAACATCTATATTACTATCTTCCACACCATGACGAACAAGTGTATCTTTTGCACCATCTAATAAACGGTTCGTAATAAAATCATTAAATCGACTTACTACAATAGCTACTTTTAAATCTGTTCCTACCAATTTACCTTCAAAATTCATCTTTATTCCTCCTAAATTAAATGTCCCATTTTTATTTTTTTAGTATTCATATAATCATGATTATGTTCATTTTCAGCTACAATAATTGGTGTGCGGTCCGCAACTTTAATACCATACTCAGATAATCCCTCAAATTTTTTAGGATTATTACTTAACAAATTCACTTGTTGTACATTGAAATAATTCAAAATTTGAGCAGCTATATGATAATCCCTTAAATCTTCATCAAATCCTAAAGCTAGGTTGGCAGTTACTGTATCATGACCTTGTTCAATTAATTCGTATGCTCTTAATTTATTGATTAACCCTATGCCTCTTCCTTCTTGAGGCAAATAAATGATCATGCCACCATGCTCATTAATATATTTCATCGCTGATTCTAGTTGTGCACCACAATCACATCTTTGACTATGGAAAATATCACCTGTTAAACATGCAGAATGAATACGCACATTCTCTGTGACACGTGGTTCCCCTTTAGCAAGTACAACAATTTCTTCTTTAGTTAATGATGATTCGAATCCATACATTTCAAAAGCTCCATGATCTGTCGGCATATTAACTTTTGCTTTTAACTCAACACTAGTGTCTTTGTCTTTTTGATAATTAACTAAACTTTCAATAGTAATCATTTTAAGACCATGTTGATGTTTAAACGCTTCTAGTTGCTCACCTTTAGCCATTGTCCCATCTTCATTCATGATCTCACATATAACACCTGCCGGAGCTGCTTTCGTTAATTTCGCTAAATCTACAGCTGCTTCTGTATGACCAGTACGTTCCAAGACACCATTTTCTTTAGCTATTAATGGAAAAAGATGACCAGGTTTATGGAAATCTTCAGGAGTTGATTCTGGATTAATTAAAGCGCGTGCCGTTGCCATTCTATCAAATGCACTTATACCGGTTGACGTTGTAGCGTGATCGATACTTACTGTAAAATTAGTTCCAAAACCATCTGTGTTATGTTCTACCATAGGCATTAGATTAAATTTGAGTGCCAAGTCTTTACTAATTGGTGCACAAATTAGCCCTCTACCTTCTTTAGCCATAAAATTAATAGTATTATCATTCATCCATTGTGTTATAGCTACAAGATCTCCTTCATTTTCACGATCCTCGTCATCCACAACAATAATACTTTCACCACGTTTTAAAGCATTTAATGCATCCTTAATTTCGTCAAATTCCATCTATAATTACGCCTCCTAAAAGCCAAATGCTTTTAACTTATCTAATGTAAGCTCTGACTCATTTCTACTTACCATTCGTTCAACATATTTAAAAAGAACATCCGTTTCTAAATGAACTTGGTCGCCATTTTGTTTAGAAGATAAAATCGTTGAACGTCTTGTTTCAGGTATTAAATGAATATCAAAACTATCATGTCGTAAATCGAAAATTGTTAAACTCACACCATCCACAGTGATTGAACCTTGTTTGACCATTTGATTAATGATAGTTGAAGATGCTCTAATCGAAACTATTCTAGAATTAGGAGTTTCTTTAACTTGTGTTATAACACCTTTGTCATCAACATGACCTAAAACAAAATGACCTCCAAAACGTCCATTTCCTGACATTGCTCTTTCTAAGTTGACTTCATCATTTTTATTGATTTGAGATAGATATGTTTTATCTTCAGTACCTTTTATGAGTTGAACAGAAAAATAATTACTTGTGAAGTCAATCACTGTTAAACAAGCTCCATTCACACTGATAGAGTCACCGATATGCATGTCTTCTGTGATAGTTTGACAAGCTATATCCAATGTTCTAACCGATTGATGAGTACGAATATTTTTGACAGTACCTATTTCTTCAACAATACCTGTAAACATAAGTTGTCACTTCTTTCGCAAAATCATTTTTAAATTTTGATTAATTAACTCAGTAGAAGAAATTTCAAATTGCGTGGTTTCATTTAAATCAATAATATCCGCAGTTTGATAGAATTGATTTTTTCCAGAACCACCTATTATTTTCGGGGCGTAATAAATAATAAGTTGATTAATAAAATCAGTTTGAAGAAATTTGGAAGTTATACGAGGACCAGCTTCTATTAATAATGAACCAATACCTCGCTTATAAATATCTTTAAGTATATCTTTTAAATAGCATTTATCTATACAGATAACCTTTATGTTTCGATTTGGACTTTCAAGCGTTTGATTTTCAGTGTAAATCCACACTTCACTCGACGAATCTTGAAAAAGTTGTTTCGTAAAATCAACATTGCCACTTTTAGCCAACACTATTCGGATTGGATTTTTACCATTCGGAATACGAGTCGTGTAAAGTGGGTTATCAGCATTAATTGTGCCATTTCCTGTCAACACAGCATCATGCGTATGTCTTAAATGGTAGACATCTTGTTTAACCTCTGAATTAGTAATCCATTTACTCTGACCTAAATCTGTTGCTTGTTTACCGTCTAATGACACAGACACTTTCATCGTTATTTCAGGGATTTGCCCTGACTTAGCTTTAAAAAAGTCTTTATATAAGGCAGCTGCTTCTTCAGAGTATTGATATTCTACATCAATCCCAGCTTGTTCTAATATAGCATCACCTTCAGACGGTAATGTCGTATCTTTAACAGCATAAATAACTTTGCTAAGTCCAAATTCAATAATTTTGTTCACACATGGTGGTGTTGAGCCAAAGTGGGTACATGGTTCTAGCGAAATATAGATTATTCCACCTTTTGCTTCCTTTCCAGCCATATCAAGTGCTTGTACTTCTGCGTGTTTCTCACCTTGTTTTAGATGAGCACCGAGTCCAACTATTCGGCCGTTATTAACAACGACTGCACCAACTGGAGGATTGATACCCGTTTGTCCTTTAACCATTTGTGCGAGTTGTATAGCGTATTCCATAAAATTACTCAATAAATCACCTCAAAATTAAAACTCCCTATACCAATAAAGTGCTTAAAGGCATAGGGAGACCAAATGTATATTCAAATAAGCTTACAACATTAGAAATGTGTATGCTAAATAACCGTCATAATTATCAAATAAAGACGTCTCATTCTTTCTCCCATCCAGACTTTCACTGTCGGCTCTAGAATCTCACTAGATCAGCCATCAAAGTTATTACCTTTCACTTTGACAGGTCGCAGGCTTATATTACTGCCGGTTGGGAATTGCACCCCGCCCCGAAAGAATTCATATGAAATTGTGATTGTTTGAGTTAACGTAGTTTAATAACTACAACATTTATCATACGCTTATTGTTTAAAAAATACAAACCTTGAACGCTGTATATTGTTAAATAGAGTAACTAATAACGGAATTGGGTTATTTAAGTGTAAATGTCTACATTATGAATTAAAATGGTCAAATTTACTTTGGTTTTCATATAAATAATTTACAGAATTGACCGCTTGATCAACGATCATCTTCACTCCATTACGCAATTTATTAACGCCATTAGTTACTTGCCCAATAGCTATCATATTGTTAAGAGTTCCATATCTTGGACTTATGACTTGATTGGTTTCTGGAATAATTTGTATACCTCCCATTGGATGTGGTTGAACAATTTGTCTGTTTTGGAGGTTAAGAATAAGCTGATCTTCCTCATCTAAATCTGATAAATGTGTTTTTGATCCAGTCGAATTAATAATGACATCATATTGATAATAATCATCATCATTGTTGAATTTCAATAAATAATGGTTGTCTTTATAAGTAATATCTTCTATTCCGCTTTTAACAATTAATGATTGATTATTTATTAAGTCTATAATTAACTCTGCAGTACGAGGTGGCATAGGGTTAGAATTTAATTGAATAATTTTTGAGAAACGTTTATCAAAGTCTTTCTGATCTTCTCGACTAAAGCTATTCCATATCCAGTTTAGATTTTCTTTAATATTTTCAATTAAACTTTGAAACACACCAATTTCATCAGGTCTATCAAGATCATACTGTAAATCTTGAATTGTATTTCCTGTGCGACGATATACTAGTTTCTCTAAATCAATATTATGATCTTTACATTCTAATTTGAATAATTCAAAAGCTAATTCTAAAGGTACATTTCCATAATATTGCGATTTCAATTCATTAAACTTTTGCTTAGTTAAATGTTTAAACTCAACATCTATCATATTTCCTCTAACACTAGGTAAATGTGCTGAGCGACTAGTCATAGTTATTGGTAATTTAGGATGATGTGTAGCCACGTATCTAACTACATCTAAACTGGCTAATCCGGTGCCTATAATTGCAATATCGTCTGATTGAGACACTTCATCTAATGTATTATATGTAGGATAAGGTGTTTGAATATAACCTTTATTCCCTTTTAGATTATATGGGTCATGATAAGCAAATGTGCCAGTCGTTAAAAATATATAATCATACTCTTTCCATTCACTCATATCTTCTGAAGTACATACATAGTATTTTAATGTAGTCTCATCAATTTCTGAATTTGTAAAAATTTCGCGAACTGGATGCTTAATAATGGTTAAATTATCAAACAACAAGTCGTAGTTAGATAGGTATGACTTCATATAATGACCAAATACAAACCTAGGAAGATATTTTGGATTATCGAATTTAAATTCTGATTGCTCTTGATACCATTTCCAGAACTCTTCATCATCATCCAAATTTAAACTCATTTGCTTAGTTGGCAAATTAATTAATAATTGGCTGCTGTCATTTTGAAAAGGTACACCCTGCCCCATATTCTTATCATGATCATATACATCAACCTCAAGATTTTTAAACGCTTCATTTTTGACTAATTGCCTTAGTACACTAACACCAGCTGTACCCACTCCTATAATTGCTACACGCATATATTCATCATCCTTCTAATTTTCTCTATCAAGAATTTTTAATAATTTTATTATATCAATATCATAATTTGCTTAAAATAATTTATACTTATATGCAATTAGCATTCCCTATTTTTATTTATCCTATATTTATATGTTAGTATTAAGTTATTGAGGTGAACTAAAATGAAATTTCTCTTAAAAGTTGTCGTCGTATTTGTTATAGCATTTAGTTGGATAACTCGAAAAAATAAAGCCGAATAACTATTTGTGAACACAAATTATATTGGCTCTACGTCAAATCGGACTGATGAGTCCAAATATTGAGATTAAGCAACTTTAGGTTGTTTAATCTCTTTTTTTGTTGTTGACGCAAATAGTCGCGAAGTTATAATAATTCGATTACGTAAATTATC
>NZ_JBXARC010000029.1:0-25463 GCF_058807855.1 Staphylococcus sp. GW821-FHT11H10
AGACAATTTCTATATTATTTCAATAGAAATTGTCTTTTTTTCACTTATCCAAGAACTTTATGTCCCGGACTCTATGTATTTAAATAATGTTATATTTTCTTTTTAATTAGTTTAAACAATGCTTGTTGTGCCATTTGATTTGCTTCTTTATTTTGTTCTCTAGGTACCCATTTTACAAACACCAATTCAAAACTTTTTTCGAGTATTTCCAAATTCTCATAATATGGTTTAAATCGTGCGCTTTTTACAAATCCTTGATTAACACTATCTTCAATTAATTTTGAATCAGTATATAATAAAGCATTAACAACATTCAGTTCACGAGCATGTTCAAGTGCATGAATAAGGGCAGCCCATTCCGCACTGTGATTATCTAGTTCGCCTAAGTCGTGCGTATATACATACTTTTCATCATTTTCTTTGATAACTATTCCACATGCACTTCGCCCAGGATTACCTCTGGTAGCTGCATCAAAGTAAATTTTTGCCATATAAAATTAACACCTTTTTAATTTTTATAATTTCACTATTCTTATCGTATTACAAAATAAGAAAATAAGGAATGGCATAGATTTCATTAAGAAATCATTTCCATTCCCATAATATTCTTTAATATCCCTTATCTAGTTTATGAATTTGACCTTTACGATACATAGACTTAGCTATATAACCGAATGGTACATTAAATATAGTAGAAATAAGTTTTAATAAATAAGTTGTAATGAATATTTCGAATACAACCATATTTGGTAAAGTTCCTGCAAACGCAATTGTGACAAACAGTGCTGTGTCAATAATTGAACTTAACATGGTACTACCATAAGCACGAATGATAAATGTTTTATCTGAGCTGAATACCTTTTTAATTGTAGAGAAAATAAATACATCGACGTGTTGTCCAATAATATACGCAATAATGGAACCTACTGCAATTCTTGGCACTAAATCAAATATTGTTGATAATGATTTTTGAGCCATATCTTCAGGTGCAGGTATAAAATGTAGTGACATTTGCATAACAATAATCATAACCAATGTAGAAGAGAATCCTAACCATACAGCTCTCTTCGCAACTTTACGACCATATATGTCATTTAGTATATCTGTAGCTAAATAAATAGACGCAAACATCACATTACCCAAAGTAGCAGAAATACCAAAAATATGAACTGTTTTGATTACTTGAATATTAGCAATAATTGTACCAATTGCTACCCAAGCAATTAAGCCCTGTTTGCCAAAACATCGAAACATTATAACCATTAATATAAATGTAACAAGAAATGTTGCTACACCGAAAATTTCATTATACATAAATATCCTCCTAAATTTTGATGATGCGGGTGTTTAGAAACCGCAAAAACAACTTAATCATTTTATAGTAATTACTACATAAATGCAATACGACTTACCATTTTCATCAACACTTATTATTTATTAAATCGATTATTTCAAAATAAATACAAATTAAGTTATACTTATTCCATGCTTATATTAAGACAATACTGTACTTAAGGAGTGACTGTTATACTTACACATTCCGAACAAGAAGCAATTGATAAAATTGATGAATTAATGAATACTTATTGTGACAAATGTTTACTAAAAACACATATCAGAAAGACCGAAGGTAAGACACAAGCACACCATTTTTGTATATCTGAGTGTTCAATAGGTAAACAAATCAAACAATTAGGTAATGAACTTCAATAGGAGGTAAGGACTATGCAAATTGTTTCAATTGAAGAAACACCAAATCATAAGACTATGAAAATTAACCTAAGTGAAAAAAGAGAAGATAATAAATCTAATACATTTACTTCTGCACAAGAAGGACAACCTGATTTCATAAATAAACTGTTCGATATTGATGGTGTAAAATCAATATTCTATGTTATGGATTTTATTTCTGTCGATAAAGAAGATAATGCAGATTGGAATAATATTCTTCCTCAAATTCAATCTACTTTTGAATAAATATTTACAAGGGGACATGCACTTATGGAAATATTAAGAGTAGAGCCGACACCAAGCCCTAATACTATGAAAATCGTATTATCTAACAAAAGGGAAGACAATAAATCTAATACATTCACATATATAGAAGAACAACAACCACAATTTATTAATGATTTATTAGCAATTGACGGTGTCAAATCTATATTTTATGTGATGGACTTCTTAGCTATTGATAAAGAGCCTAAATCCGATTGGGAAGTGGTCTTACCTCAAATCACTTCAACTTTAAATAATGAATCATTTATAGATTCATCACATAAGCCCGATGAACACTATGGAGAGATTAAAGCTGAAGCACTTATGTTTAAAGGTATTCCATATCAAATTAAACTCACTACGACTTCAGATGAAAGTCGTAAACAGTTGCCGGACTATTTTGTTGAGAGTATGTTAAAAGCTCAAAAAGATGGAGACAATGTTGTGTTTTTACGTAAATGGCAAGATTTGGGAGTTAGATACGGTGATTTAGAAGAAGTTATGAATGAAGTGTACGAAGAAATCATTGCTTTATATCCATCTGAAAAGTTAGCATCTCTAGTTCAAACTGCATTAGAAACTGATATTGTTATTCCTCAGCAACAATATCACCATGTAACTTTAAATGAATATAAAGAGGCTACTGATTGGAAAGATAAATTAAGAATGTTAAAAGAATTTCCAACACCTACACTTCAAGATATTGACCTATTAGATGAAGCTTTACAAGAAGATAAAGCACCCCTAAGACGACAAGCTATAGTATTAATAGGCATGATTGAAGAAAAAGAAATTCTGCCATACTTATATAAAGGCTTGCGTGATAAGAATCCAGCTGTTAGACGCACTGCTGGAGATTGCTTAAGTGATTTAGGTTTTAAAGAGGCTCTGCCTGAAATGGAAAATGCCTTAAATGATCCGCAAAAAATTGTACGTTGGAGAGCTGCTATGTTCCTATTTGATGAAGGCGGACCTGAACAATTACCTAGTCTAAAGTCACACGCTAATGATCCTGCTTATGAGGTCAAACTTCAAATTGAGATGGCAATTTCTAGAATTGAAAATGGTGATGAGGCACTAGGTTCTGTATGGAAACAAATAGCTAATCGAAATAAATAATTATGTTAAAGTAAAACTAAATTAGGAGTGAAAATTATGAATCCTTATGAACAATATATGCAAGAATTAGCACAACAAATGAGAGCTGAACTCACTGAAAATGGTTTTGAAAGTTTAGAAACAAGTGAAGATGTATCAAATTATATGAAAAATGTTAACGAAGAAGATACAACATTTGTAGTAATTAACTCTACATGTGGTTGTGCTGCTGGCTTAGCCAGACCTGCAGCTGTTGCCGTAGCAGAGCAAAATGATAAAAAACCAACAAATAAAATCACTGTATTTGCTGGACAAGATAAAGAAGCAACTCAAACGATGCGAGAGTACATTCAACAAGTTCCATCAAGTCCATCCTACGCTTTATTTAAAGGAACAGAATTAAAACATTTTATCCCTAGAGAACATATCGAAGGTCGTGACATTCAAGATATCTGTATGGATATTAAAGATGCATTTGACGAAAACTGCTAAGCAGTATAATTTTAAATAATTTGAATCATCCATATTAGAGAATACACTCAGAGTTACTATTATCAGCCTAAATTAAGGGTATAAACTTGAATTGAGTAAATAAGTACTCACTTTTCAATCCCAAATATAAAATTAAAAACTAATTTTATATTTGGGATTTTTTTATTTTAATTTTATAAATACGCATTATCTAGTATAATATTCATTAATATAAACAATTCTAGGAGATGAGCAAAATGTTAAATTCCTTTGATTCAGCTTATCATGCTTTATGCGAAGAAATATTAGAAATTGGTAATCAACGGGATGATCGTACTCATACCGGTACTATTTCTAAATTTGGTCATCAGTTACGATTTGATTTATCTAAGGGTTTCCCATTACTTACAACAAAAAAAGTATCTTTCAAACTTATCGCTACAGAATTATTATGGTTTATTAAAGGCGATACAAATATACAATACTTACTAAAATATAATAATAATATTTGGAATGAGTGGGCCTTCGAGAAATATGTGCAATCTAATGATTATCATGGTCCTGATATGACTAATTTTGGTCATAGAGCACTACAAGATGATGAATTTAATGAACTGTATAAAGAAGAAATGTCTAAATTCAAACAACACATTTTAAATGATGACTCATTTGCAAAAAAATACGGAGATTTAGGTAATGTATATGGTAAACAATGGAGAGATTGGGTAGATAAAGAAGGTAACCACTTTGATCAACTTAAAACCGTTATTGAACAAATTAAAAATAGTCCAAATTCTCGCCGACATATTGTCTCAGCATGGAATCCAACAGAAATAGATAGCATGGCTTTGCCACCATGCCATACTATGTTCCAATTTTATGTTCAAGATGGCAGATTAAGTTGTCAATTGTATCAACGAAGTGCAGATATTTTCTTAGGTGTACCATTTAATATTGCTAGCTATGCATTATTAACACATTTAATAGCAAAAGAGTGTAATCTTGAAGTTGGAGAATTTGTGCATACTTTTGGTGACGCACATATTTACTCTAATCATATTGAAGCAATAAAAACACAATTGTCTAGAAACAGTTTTGATCCGCCAACTTTAAAAATTAATTCAAATGCATCTATTTTCGATATCAATTACGAAGATTTAGAATTAATTGGATATAACTCACACCCAGCAATTAAGGCACCAATTGCAGTATAATATGCTGGAATTTTGCGATTATTAATATAAACAATTTTTCATACGGAGGGGAAGGGAAATATGACTTTATCAATTTTGGTAGCACATGATGAACAACGCGTTATTGGATATAATAATGATTTACCATGGCATTTACCTAATGATTTGAAACATGTTAAAAAATTATCAACTGGAAACACGCTAGTGATGGGGAGAAGAACATTTGAGTCAATTGGTAAACCGCTTCCTAACAGAAGAAATGTAGTGTTAACGAGTGACACAACGTTTAACGTTGATGGTGTAGATGTGATTCATTCTATAGATGATATTTACAAATTAGAAGGTCATATTTTTATCTTTGGTGGTCAGTCATTATTTGAAGAAATGATTGATAAAGTAGATGATATGTACATTACTGTTGTTAATGGTAAACACCAGGGCGATACATTTTTCCCACCTTATACTTTTGAAGAATGGGAAGTAGAGTCATCGGTAGACGGAGAGTTAGATGAGAAAAATACAATTCCACATACGTTTTTACATTTAGTACGTAAACATTAAATTAAATTGATAAACCGGAGGCACTTATGACTAAACAAATTATCGTGACTGATTCTACATCAGATTTATCACATGAGTATCTAAAACAACATAATATACACGTAGTACCTTTAAGCTTAACGATTGACGGAAAATCATTTGTTGATCAAATAGATATTACATCTGAGGCTTTTATTCAACGAATTGAGGAAGATGCCGACGTAAAAACAAGCCAACCACCAATCGGGAAATTTATTGAACTATACGAAGAACTTGGTAAAGAGGATGTTGAAATCTTTAGTATCCATATGTCATCAGGCCTAAGTGGTACATACCAAACTGCTTTGCAAGCTAGTGATATGGTTGACACTAAAGTAACCGTAATTGATTCCAAATCTATTTCATTCGGACTCGGCTACCAAATCCAACGACTTGTTGAATTAATTAATACGAATCTTTCGTCTAATCAAATCGTAAACAAACTTAAAGAATTACAAAAGAACATTAAACTCTTTGTTGTAATTGGACAATTAAATCAATTAATTAAAGGTGGACGCATAAGTAAGACTAAAGGTTTTATTGGTAATATAATGAAAATTAAACCCGTCGGCACTTTAGAAGATGGATATTTAGAAATCGTACATAATGCACGTACACAAAATTCTAGTATTCAATATCTAAAAAAAGAAATTTCAGAATTTATCGATAAACATAAAATTAAATCGATTGGTGTTGCTCACGCAAACGTTCTTGACTTTGTTGACAAGCTTAAGTTGCAATTTGATGAGGCATTCGGCCAACAGAAATATGATGTTAATGTAACGACACCAGTTATTTCAACCCATACCGGTCAAGGAGCAATCGGCTTGGTTGTCGTTCGTGAATCAAATTAATCTTATTGCTTACTTCCTAATGTTCTTTTAATAAAATTCATCATTGTGAGTAGATTACTTTAAATAAAAGTATTTATATCGTAAATTTAAATAATGACAGAGGAGGTAATAATATGGCATATGCAACTTTAGCTGGAGGATGTTTCTGGTGTATGGTTAAGCCTTTTACATCATATCCCGGTATTGAAGAGGTAGTATCTGGATATAGTGGAGGTCATGTTGAAAATCCAACCTATGAACAAGTTTGTACTAATCAAACTGGACATAGGGAAGCTGTTCAAATTCAGTTCAACTCAGACATTACGTCCTTTGAAAATATCTTAGATGTATATTTTAAAACTTTTGACCCTACAGACGGCGGTGGTCAATTCTTCGATAGAGGAGAAAGCTATGAACCGGCTATCTTTTATCATGATGAAGAGCAAAAGAAAGCAGCTGAACTTAAAATACAACAATTAAATGAAGAAGGTATTTTTAAAAAACCTGTTATAACGCCGATTCTTCCATACAAAAACTTTTATCCTGCGGAAGACTATCATCAAGATTATTACAAGAAAAACCCTGCTCATTATGAGCAATATCAACGTGGATCAGGAAGAAAATCATTTATCGAAACACATTGGGGGTCTCAAAATGATTAAAAAAGATAAAAATGAATTAAATGAAATGGAATATTTAGTTACTCAAGAAAATGGTACTGAACCTCCATTTCAAAATGAATATTGGAATCATTTTGATAAGGGTATTTATGTAGATAAAATTTCAGGCAAACCATTGTTTACTTCAGAAGAAAAGTTTGAATCTAACTGTGGATGGCCTAGTTTTTCTAAATCAATTGATGATGATGAAATCATTGAACTCGTAGATAAAACATTTGGTATGATTAGAACAGAAGTCAGATCAGAAGATGCTAACAGTCATTTAGGTCATGTATTCAACGATGGTCCGAAAGAAAGTGGTGGACTACGTTATTGTATTAATTCTGCAGCGATTCAATTTATCCCTTATGATAAGTTAGAAGAACTTGGATATGGAGATTTAATTCCGCATTTTGAAAAATAGGAGTGACTAATTATGTTTAAAAAATTATTTGGTAAAGGTAAAGAAGTTAATAAAGAAATTGAAATTTATGCACCATTAACTGGCGAATATATTAATATTGAGAATATTCCAGATCCAGTATTTGCACAAAAAATGATGGGCGAAGGCTTTGGTATTAACCCAACTGAAGGAGAAGTTGTTTCTCCAATTGAAGGTAAAGTTGACAATGTATTTCCAACTAAACACGCAATAGGACTTAAAGCAGATAATGGTTTAGAAATATTAGTTCATATTGGTTTAGACACTGTTCAATTAGATGGTCAAGGTTTCGAAATCTTAGTAAGTAGTGGCGACACTGTTCAAGTTGGTGATCCATTACTTAAATTTGATCTAGAATATATTAGAAATAATGCGAAAGATGTTATTTCACCAATTATTATTACAAATTCAGATCAAACTGAATCAATTCACGTCAATGATGTTAAAGCAGTCATTAAAGGTGAAACTAAAGTTGTTGATGTGACTATGAGCTAATGAAAGAACATTCATTCTATCAATTTGCTCTAACGGTTAGAGGCCGTAAAGATAGCAAGGGAGACTTAGCTGAAGAAATATTTAATGATTTGTCTTTTCCAAAACATGAAAAAGATTTCAATCAATTGTCTGACTATATTGAAATGCAAAGCGACATATCAGTACCCATGTCAGAGTTTGATGATTTATATGAAGAGTATATAGAATGGTTAAAATTCTGACTTACTCAGTAATGTGATTAGCACATGTATCATATTAAAATTGCATTAAAAATTTCATAACAGCTGGCTAAATGAGTAGTATATCAAATTTTCTCAATTCTAGTCATCTTAGCGGGGGTGGAACGAATTCTTTACGAATTCTGTCCCACTCCTTTTGTGCTTTTTTATTCAACTTATTTCTTAAAAGTTGCGCTTGTATTTAAATAACGACATACTTATATTATCTTTTTAGATAAAATTATAAATACATAAGATGTTATATGAGGAAGTGTTTTTTTATGAGTCATAATCCTGAGGAAAAACAAAGTAATTTAGACTCCAATCATAAAAACGAATCATCTTCTAATAAAAGAATTAAATTTAAAACTTGGCAGTTCATATTACTTTTATTAGGAGTTGTGATTATTACAGCTGGGATTACAGTTGCAGCAACAATTGGCATTAGTCACAAAATAAGCGGATTAACTAAAGATGAGCGTCAAGAAATTAAAAAAATTGAATATGCTTATAAGACACTGAATAATGATTACTATAAAAAACAAAATGCTGGTAAATTATCTGAGGCTGCTATAGATGGCATGGTTAAAGAACTTAAAGATCCGTATTCTGAATACATGACTAAAGACGAAACGAAAAGCTTTAATGAAGATGTTTCAGGCGACTTTGTAGGCATTGGTGCAGAAATGCAAAAAAAAGATAAACAAATAATGATTACTAGCCCTATGAAAGATTCTCCTGCTGAAAAAGCCGGTATCCAACCAAAAGATGTTGTTACTAAAGTGGATGGAAAATCCGTAGTAGGTAAACCTTTAGATCAAGTAGTAAAATTAGTACGTGGTAAAGAGGGAACAACTGTCAAACTAACAATAAAACGTGGTTCTCAAGAAAAAGAAATTAAAATAAAACGTGGTAAAATCCATGTAAAAAGCGTGGAATATAAGAAGAAAGACAACATTGGAGTATTTACTATAAACAAATTCCAAGATAATACTGCAGGCGAACTTAAATCTGCTATTATTAAAGCTCATAAAGACGGTGTTCGTAGTATAGTATTAGATTTAAGAAATAATCCTGGTGGTCTACTTGATGAAGCAGTAAAAATGGCTAATATCTTTATAGATAAAGATCAGACAGTTGTAAAACTTGAAAAAGGCGATGACACAGAATCAATCAAAACGTCAAATGACGCTTCTAACGAAGCTAAAGACATGAAAGTTAGTATACTAGTAAATGAAGGTTCTGCCAGTGCATCAGAAGTATTTACTGGTGCAATGAGAGACCACAAAAAAGCTAAAGTTTACGGTTCAAAAACTTTTGGTAAGGGAATAGTACAGACAACTCGTGAATTTAAAGATGGCTCATTATTGAAATATACACAAATGAAATGGTTAACACCTGATGGTCATAATATTCATGGGAAAGGTATACAACCTGATACAAAAATAGCTTCACCTCAATATCAATCTATCAGTGTCATTCCAACTGATAAATCTTATTCTGTTGGTGATAATACAAAATACGTGAAATCTATCAAAATCGGTTTAGATGCATTAGGCTACAACGTTAACAATGATTCTAAACAATTTGATACACAGTTGGAATCAGCTATTAAAAAATTCCAATCAGAACATGAATTATCAGTAAATGGTAAATTTGATAAAAAAACTAATGAGAAATTTACACAGTTATTAGTTGAAAAAGCTAATAAAGAAGATAAAGTTTTAGATGAATTAATTAATAAACTAAAATAAAGAGGTGTGTCACAAACAATGATAAGACTAGGTAATATGCAAGATATTTCACAAATAGAAACTTTAGTTGAAGAAGCCAAAAAATTAATGAAAGAATTTAATAATAATCAATGGGATGATAAATATCCCGTTACAGAACACTTTGAAGAAGACATCAATACCGAAACACTATATGTGTTGGAAGAAAATGACACAATTTATGGCTTTATCGTGGTCGACCAACAACAATCAGAATGGTATGATGAGTTAGAATGGCCAATCGATCGTGAAGGCGCCTATGTCATTCATAGACTTGCTGGATCACAACAGTATAAAGGAGCAGCTACAGAGTTATTTGATTTCGCAGTTAAGTTAGCTGAAGAACATAATATCCATGTTCTTTTAACTGATACTTTTGCTCTAAATAAGCCAGCACAAGGATTATTTGAAAAATTTGGTTTCATAAAAGTCGGTGAAGCAGAAATTGACTATCATCCATTTGATAGAGGCGCACCATTCTACGCATATTATAAAAACATTTAAGAATAGAGGTTAATTACTATGTCTAAAATAGCATTTACCGGTGGCGGTACTGTTGGACATGTATCGGTCAATTTAAGTTTAATTCCAACAGCTACTGATAAAGGGCACGACGCATTTTATATTGGTTCTAAAACAGGTATAGAACGTGAAATGATTGAATCACAATTACCTAACATTGAATATTATCCAATATCTAGTGGTAAATTACGTCGATATCTATCAGTTGATAATGCGAAAGACGCATTTAAAGTTTTAAAAGGTGTTATTGATGCACGCAAAGTATTAAAAAGAGAAAAACCAGACCTATTATTTTCTAAGGGAGGATTTGTTTCAGTACCCGTAGTAATAGCTGCACGCTCACTAAACATTCCAACAATTATACATGAATCGGATTTAACACCAGGCTTAGCTAATAAAATTTCACTGAAATTTGCTAAAAAAATCTATACAACATTTGAAGATACATTAAAATATTTACCTAAAGATAAAGCAGACTTCGTTGGCGCTACCATTCGACAAGACTTAAAAGAAGGTAATCAATCACGTGGATACCAGTTAACAGGTTTCGACGCCTCAAAAAAAGTATTACTCGTCATGGGTGGTAGCTTAGGTAGTAAAAAGCTTAATCAAGCTATACGTGAAAATTTAGAAGCATTACTTCAAGACTATCAAATTATTCATTTAACAGGTCATGGACTAGTTGATTCTAGTATTGATGCTAAAGGCTATGTTCAGTATGAATTTGTTAAAGAAGAGTTAACAGATTTATTAGCTATTACAGATACTGTAGTTAGCCGTGCAGGATCTAATGCTATTTATGAATTTTTAACATTGCGTATTCCTATGTTATTAATACCTTTAGGACTTGATCAATCACGTGGTGATCAAATTGATAATGCTGAGAATTTTGAATCTAAAGGGTATGGTAGAACCATCCCTGAAGATCAACTTACACAGGTTAAATTATTAGAACAACTTAAAGAAATTGAAAATGATCGAGAGTCAATCATTAAACAAATGGAGACTTACAGAGAAAGTTATACGAAAGAAGATCTATTTAATAAAATTTTAAAGGACGCTCTATAAACTCAGGAGGTGCAGATAATGAATCGTACAAAACGTATTACTTTGCTAATCGTTTTCACCTTAATATTTGGTATCATTGCATCCTTCCATGAGTCTAGACTGGGTAAATGGATTGATACTGAAGTATATGAATTTATTTATTCATCTGAAAGTTTCATCACTACTTCTATCCTTTTGGGTGCCACTAAGTTAGGAGAAGTATGGGCAATGGTCTGTCTATCTCTAATGTTAGTCGCATATTTAATGTTAAAACGCTTTAAAATCGAAGCGCTATTCTTTGTGATTGTTATGTCTCTTTCAAGTATATTAAATCCATTACTGAAGAATATTTTTGACCGAGAGCGCCCAACATTATTACGATTAATTGATATATCTGGATTTAGCTTTCCTAGTGGCCATGCTATGGGGTCAACATCATTCTTTGGTAGTGCGATGTTCATAGCCAATAGAAAAGCATCAGGTCATAATAAAGGAATTATTATAGGATTATGCGCATTATTTATTCTTCTGATTTCTATTTCAAGAGTATATTTAGGTGTGCATTATCCTACAGATGTCATTGCTGGTATAATTGGCGGTGCTTTCTGTATTGTTCTTTCAACTTTAATACTTAAAAATCATTTATATCCAACAGCTACGTAAAATATATCGAGATACATTCTTAAAATGCGAGATTGTATCTCGATTTTTTTAAAGGATTAAAAATAAGCTATTTGATTTGGTAGATATTCAAAAGATTTAATCAAATCAGTAAAACTAAATAAAAAAGCAGTGAACCTCGGCATTAGATTCACTGCTTTTTATTAAAACGTTTAAAGTAAGTTTGAAACTTTAACGTTAGTCTTTTACGGGCATATAAAAGGGGAATAACTTGAAAATGACCAATCCTTTAAGAACGAAATATATGTGGGGGGAATTGTCTTATTCGGTATTGATAATCATTTTCAAATACTATTATACATCATTGATAATCATTGTCAATTATAATTGCGAAAAATTCTCATTTAAATTTGATTATATCATTACAATTTTAATCCATTCTCTATTTTCAGTCTTTACTGTGATAAAATATAGCTTATATTATAAGAATATGTATTCAAAAACGGATCATTGATTTAACTCATTCTAGCTATTTAAAATATGATTAATGCATAATAAAAGAGGTGAAAATAATAATGACTAATATACTTATTGTGGAAGATGAACAAAATTTAGCCCGCTTCTTAGAACTAGAACTAACTCATGATAATTATAGTGTAGATATAGAATATGAAGGACAGGCAGGGCTCGATAAAGCACTAAGTAATAATTACGATTTAATTATATTAGATTTAATGTTACCAAACATAAATGGCTTAGAAATATGTCGCCGTGTCAGACAGGAACAATCAACGCCTATCATTATTATTACGGCTAAAAGCGATACATATGACAAAGTGACCGGTTTAGATTATGGTGCTGATGATTATATAGTAAAACCCTTTGAAATTGAAGAACTATTTGCACGCATTCGTGCAGTACTCCGTCGTCAACCTCAAAAGGATATCATTGATATCAATGGCATTAAAATAGACGTCGATGCTTTTAATGTCACAATTAATGGAGAACAGTTAGATTTCACTAAAACTGAATATGACTTACTTTATTTATTAGCAACTAACAGAAACCGTGTGCTACAAAGAGAACAGATCTTAGATCATGTTTGGGGCTATGACAGTGAAGTTGAGACGAATGTCGTAGATGTTTATATTCGATATTTACGCAACAAACTTAAACCTTATGGTAAAGATAAAACGATTGAAACCGTTCGTGGTGTTGGGTACGTGATCAGATGATTAAAAAGGGTACTTTAAAATATAAGTGGATGATGATTACAACGTTAATCATGTTTAGCACAATTATTCTTTTCTGTCTTGTTATAATCTTCTTTTTAAAAGATACCTTAAGAGACGGTGAGATTGATGAGGCTGAACACAGTTCAAGTGAGATCGTTAATTTAGTAGAATCACGATCTATGAATAATATTACTACATTAGATTTGACTGCTATGTTGGAGAATTTTGAAAAAGCCATCATTTACGATCGAAATGGTAAACAATTAATGCAATCCTCAAATGAAAATATGATTAATTTTAAACCTGATATTGATTTTGTTGATCCTGAAACGATTCAAATTTCAAAACATAACGGAATCCCTTACTTAATTATTACAGAACCAATACATAGTGAACGTTTTGAAGGCTATAGTGTTTTAATTCACTCCCTTGAAGGATATAACAATGTCGTTCGTTCTTTATATTTTGTAGCCATTGCATTTGGTTTGTTAGCAACTTTCATTATGGCGGGTATAAGTTATATTTTTTCAACGCAATTAACTAAGCCACTTGTAACCATGTCGAACAAGATGATTCAAATACGACGAGATGGATTTCAAAATAAACTTGAACTCAAGACGAACTATGAAGAAACAGATAATTTAATCGATACCTTTAATGATATGATGTACCAAATTGAGGAATCATTTAACCAACAACGCCAATTTGTTGAAGATGCTTCTCACGAGTTACGCACGCCGCTACAAATCATTCAAGGTCATTTAAATTTAATTCAACGTTGGGGTAAAAAGGACCCAGCTGTACTTGAAGAGTCTCTTAATATTTCATTAGAGGAAATGAATCGAATAACGAAGTTGGTTGAAGAATTATTATTATTGACTAAAGACAAAGTTAATATTCAGGCATTAGAATTTGAAGAAGTAAATATTAACGAAGAAATTCGTTCACGTATTAAATCTTTAAAACAATTACATCCTGATTATCAATTTAAAACGCATCTATCAAAGAAACCATTAACATTACAGATTAATCGTCATCAGTTTGAACAGTTATTACTTATTTTTATTGATAATGCAATGAAGTATGACAAAGATAATAAGCAAATCGAGATAGCTACTCAATTAAGAAACAAACAAATTAGTATTGAAATTACAGACCATGGTCTTGGTATTCCTAAAGAAGATCAGGAGTTCATTTTTGACCGTTTTTATAGAGTTGATAAATCCCGCGCAAGAAGTCAGGGTGGTAATGGCTTAGGTCTTTCTATTGCTGAGAAGATAGTACAACAATATGGTGGTTATATAACTGTTGACAGCGAAGTAAATCAATATACAACGTTTAAAATTATATTTAAATAAATATTTAAATCGAAACTGGGACAATTAAGTTGTTCCGGTTTTTTAATGCATAACTTTCTTTCAAATAATCATCTACAATTAAAACACTCATTCAAACTATTTCTATTTCACATTTTCAGTAAAATTTTCCATCAATTTTCACACAAAATCATATAAATTCAAATTACTAGATTTGGTATTTTTGTTTTTTCCATAATATTCAGTCAATGGACTTTATCAAAGCCACAAATAGTGCTATTATTGACCTGTAAGCGGTTTAACTATTTTGTGGAGGGTAATACTATGGCAAAGGATAACAAGGATGTTACAGAAGCTCCTGTAAACTTCGGTGCTAACCTAGGTTTAATGTTAGATTTATACGATGACTATCTACAAGACCCTAGTTCAGTGCCTGATGATTTACAAGTTCTTTTCAGCACTATTAAAAATGGCGAAGCTCATGTCGCAGCTAAGTCAACCACTGAAGGGAGTGGTTCATCAGCAGGCGATGGTACAATTAAGCGTATTATGCGCTTAATCGACAATATAAGACAATACGGTCACCTTAAAGCTGATATTTACCCTGTTAATGCTCCTAAAAGAACTAATCTTCCTAAGTTAGAAATTGAAGAGTTTAACTTAGATAAAGAAACATTAGAAAATGTCTCAGCTGAAATTGTATCTGATCATTTCAAAGATATATATGATAATGCTTACGAGGCAATTGAAAGAATGGAGAAGCGTTATAAAGGGCCGATAGCCTTTGAATATAATCATATTAATAATAATAAAGAACGTACGTGGTTAAAACGACGTATTGAAACACCATATAGAGCTAATATCAATAATGATGAAAGAAAAAAATTATTTGATACTTTAGCGCATGTAGAAGGCTTTGAAAAGTATTTACACAAAAACTTTGTTGGTGCTAAACGATTCTCTATTGAGGGTGTTGATACATTAGTTCCAATGTTACAACATACCTTAAAACGTGCTGCTGAAATTGAAATTAACAATATTCAAATTGGTATGGCACACAGAGGTCGTTTAAATGTTTTAACTCACGTGCTAGAAAAACCATATGAAATGATGATTTCTGAGTTTATGCACACAGATCCTATGAAATTCTTACCAGAAGATGGCAGTCTTGAACTAACTGCTGGATGGACAGGAGATGTGAAGTATCACTTAGGTGGTGTGAAGACAACTTCTTCATATGGTATTGAACAACGAATTTCATTAGCTAATAACCCAAGTCACTTGGAAATTGTTGCGCCAGTGGTAATTGGTAAGACACGTGCATCACAAGATGACACAAAACACGCTGGTAAACCAACTACAGATTTCCATAAAGGTATGCCAATTATAATTCATGGGGATGCTGCATACCCAGGACAAGGTATTAATTTTGAAACAATGAATTTAAGTAACCTAGATGGTTATTCAACTGGTGGTGCCTTACACATCATCACAAATAATAGAATTGGATTCACTACGGAACCAGTTGATGGACGTTCAACAACATATTCAACTGATATTGCGAAAGGTTATGACGTACCAATTTTACATGTAAACGCAGATGATGTTGAAGCAACAATTGAAGCTATTGATATTGCAATGGAATTCCGAAAAGAATTTCATAAAGATTTTGTAATTGATTTAGTTGGCTATCGTCGTTACGGGCATAATGAAATGGACGAACCTTCGATTACAAATCCACTTCCATATCATAATATTCGCAAATATGATTCAGTTGAAATTATTTATGGTAATAAGTTAGTTGAAGACGGCGTTATTTCTAAGGAACAAATGGAAGACGTAATGGATAAAGTTCAAAAAGAAATGCGTGCTGCTCAAGACAAAATTGATAAATCAGATAAAATGGATAATCCAGATATGGAAAGACCTGAGTCATTGCAAGAACCTTTACAAAGTGATGATAAGGATTTCTCAGTAGATCATCTTAAAGAAATTAATGATGCTATGCTTACATATCCTGAAGATTTCCATGTACTTAAAAAGCTAAATAAAGTTTTAGAAAAACGTAGAGAGCCTTTCGAAAGTGAAAATGGTTTAGTAGACTGGGCTCAAGCTGAGCAACTTGCATTTGCAACGATTGTTCAAGATGGTATATCTGTTCGATTAACTGGACAAGATAGTGAGCGTGGTACATTCAGTCATAGACATGCTGTATTACACGATGAAGAAAATGGTGATACATTTACACCATTACATCACGTGCCTAATCAAAAAGCCACATTTGAAGTTCACAATAGTCCATTATCTGAAGCAGCTGTCGTTGGCTTTGAATATGGCTATAATGTTGAAAATAAAAATAGCATGAATATTTGGGAAGCTCAATACGGAGACTTTTCTAATATGGCTCAAATGATGTTCGATAATTTCATGTCATCAGCACGTGCTAAGTGGGGAGAAAGAAGTGGTTTAACGCTATTCTTACCTCACGCATTTGAGGGTCAAGGACCTGAACACTCTTCAGCACGTTTAGAAAGATTCTTACAACTAGCAGCTGAAAATAATAGTACAGTTGTTAACTTATCTAGTTCAAGTAACTATTTCCATTTATTAAGAGCACAAGCTAAAAGTTTAGGTACTGAAGCTATGAGACCATTAATTGTAATGTCTCCAAAAAGCTTATTAAGAAATAAAACAGTTGCTAAACCAATAGATCAGTTCACTTCAGGTGGTTTCAAACCTATTATTGTCGAGGATGGAAATAAAGAGAAAGTGACTAAACTTGTATTAGCATCAGGTAAAATGTTCATAGATTTAAAAGAACATTTAGCTAAAAATCCTGACGATTCAATTTTATTAGTTGCAGTTGACCGTTTATATCCATTCCCTGAAGGGGAAATTAAAGAAGTATTAAATGAATTACCTAATCTTGAAACAGTATCTTGGGTTCAAGAAGAACCTAAAAATCAAGGCGCTTGGTTATTCGTTTATCCTTATTTAAAATCACTTGTAGGTAACCAATTTAATTTAAGTTATCACGGTAGAATTCAACGTGCAGCGCCAGCTGAAGGTGATGGAGAAATTCATAAACTTGTTCAAAATCAAATTATTGAAAGTAGCATTGAAAAATAACTAGGGGGAAATATTATGCCAGAGGTAAAAGTTCCAGAATTAGCAGAATCTATAACAGAGGGTACCATTGCAGAATGGTTAAAAAATGTGGGAGATAGCGTTGAAAAAGGCGAAGCTATCCTAGAATTAGAGACAGATAAAGTAAACGTTGAAGTTGTTTCTGAAGAAGAAGGTGTACTTCAAGAACAATTGGCTTCTGAAGGCGACACTGTGGAAGTTGGCCAAGTTATCGCAACTGTTGGCGAAGGTAGTGGTAATGCTTCTTCAAGCAAAGAAGAATCTTCAGACCAATCTCAATCTGCGAACAATGACGAAGCGACTAAAGAATTAGCTCAACCAACAGAATCTCAATCAAATAATGAAGAAACGCAATCTAATCCTAACAATCAACGTGTTAATGCAACCCCATCAGCTCGTCGCCATGCACGTGAAAACGGTGTAGATTTAAGCACTGTTTCTGGAAAAGGAAACGATGTTGTACGTAAAGATGATGTTGAAAATAGTCAAAAAGCAGCTCAATCTCAATCTTCTCAAGAAACAAGCAAAAAAGAAGAACCTAAAAAATCTTCAGGTGCACCTAATAAACCTGTAATTAGAGAAAAAATGTCTCGTAGAAAGAAAACAGCTGCTAAAAAATTATTAGAAGTTTCTAATAATACAGCAATGTTAACTACATTCAATGAAGTAGATATGACAAACGTAATGGAATTACGTAAACGTAAGAAAGAACAATTTATTAAAGATCATGATGGAACTAAATTAGGTTTCATGTCATTCTTTACTAAAGCTGCTGTAGCTGCATTGAAAAAATATCCGGAAGTAAACGCTGAAATTGACGGCGATGACATGATTACTAAACAATATTATGACATCGGTGTTGCGGTTTCTACTGATGATGGATTATTAGTTCCTTTCGTAAGAGATTGTGACAAGAAAAACTTTGCAGAACTTGAAAGAGCTATTGCTGACTTAGCAGTTAAAGCAAGAGATAAAAAACTTGGTTTAGATGATATGGTTAATGGATCATTTACAATTACTAATGGTGGTGTATTTGGTTCAATGATGAGTACTCCAATTATTAATGGTAACCAAGCAGCTATTCTTGGTATGCACTCAATCATTACCCGTCCAATTGCAATTGATAAAGATACAATTGAGAATAGACCAATGATGTATATTGCTTTAAGTTATGACCATAGAATTATTGATGGTAAAGAAGCAGTAGGATTCTTAAAAACGATTAAAGAATTAATCGAAAGCCCTGAAGATTTACTTTTAGAAAGCTAATCTTAAAGGAATATAACCTCAAACTAATATTAATACAACGGCGTCACATCGTCGTTGTATTTTTTATCTTAAATTTTCAAAAATTAAAAATCATAAATAGAAGTTCAATCAATAAAATAGGCTAATCTTTGTAAGTAGTTGAATTTAAGATGACAAAAAAAGGGAAATCAATGCTAGATCGTTGGGAAGATGACAAGAAAATGTTTGAAGAACAAGCACCTAAAGAGAGTAAAGAAATAATTAAGAAACGTGAAGATGACTTTATTAAAAGGCTTAGAGAAATGCAAAAGAAAAGCTAAAGAAATAAGTGTTACACATAAAAAAATTAAAGATGTTATTCAATTAATATTATACAAGTAATGTACAATGCCCTTAAAATAAATCGAGGTGTTATAAATGGATTTAACTTTTGAAGAACAAATAAAATTAAGAGATATAGCTCGCAAAATGACAAGAGCACGAACAATTGAGGAAAAATGGAAAAGAGAACAAGAAATGGATAAGTTGCTCGGTATATATAAATCAAACACAAAAAATGCTGATTTACCTAAATTTGTACCAGAAGTATCAGATGAAGAGTTAGAAGATATATTACTTGGCCGAAAATAAATAACACTTATTTATAAAAAGTTCTTAGGACAATTGTATAGAGAATTCAGATTGTAATTTTTTAGAGAATAGCAAATAAAGTATTAAAGTAATTAGCGGTTATATTATAGACTAATAATGGAATAGATAAATCTCACAATTATTATTACATCTCATCATTAATACAACTATTAAAATTAAAGTATAAGCATTGTCAATTGACTAAAAACGAACTATTTTCAATTATATAAAATTAAATCATCAATTAAATGGCACAATTCAAATCATCCCCCTATCTTATAAAATAAGGGTAGGGGAGGGCTTGTTGATATTTATTATAAAATTTTATTTAAATTCATTATACGTATTTTTTGAATTACAATGTCTCTTCATATGTATTTTTGAACTCATTAAATTAAGGGTCCATTATGTAGTTCATGATATAAATCATATTTAAAATGCGTTATAATAATTAGGAAAAGACAAATATTAGGGGTGTCATGCATGAGTGGACTTAGAAGTGTCACATTAGGGACAAGTGATCTTTCTAAAACAAATAAACTATTTAAAGATATTTTAGGACTAAACGTAGCATCTAAAAATCAAGCTTTACGTTTTGGTGATGCAGATTTGAGTCCAGGTACACGAATACATTTTGTTGAAGTGCCAAATCCTGAATATGAAAATCAACATATCGCTAGTGTTGGTTTGAGAACGCCGACAGATTCAGGATTGGATGAGTATCAAACGATATTAAAAGAAAATCAAATTCAAGCGAGTGATGTTACTGAGTTAAACGGTAATAAGCATTTTAACTTCGAGGATAGCAACCATCAAATTTTTGATATTTATTCGAATGAACATAATACGGGCGTAGGTCTAGGCACACCTACTTTTGATAGTACAGTAAATCCGCTACATCAAATTCAGGGACTTGGTCCTATTATTATTAAAGTTAATGAACTGCCAGTTACTGCATCTATCCTAAAGAATGTATTTAACTTAACGCATTATGCTGAATATGAATCAACAGAGTTTCCCGAACAAGTGATACAAGTATTTCAAATCGGCGAAGGTGGTTTAGGTGGTGAACTTCATTTATATCAGCCTAATGAACCTATTGAATTAAAAGAAGAAGGTATCGTTGAACAAATTGAATTTAATGCAAATTCAGTTGAAGCATTCAACAATGCACAAAAGGAATTAGATGACATTGGTATTCCTTATCAGACGTTAAATCAAGGCGATGCTCAATCACTACGTATTACAGAGAATAGTGGCATCTCATTTATTTATACATTAGAAAAGTAAAGACAATAATTATATGGAGGCATGAAATTTATGGCAATGTTACATGAAACATGGAAAACACGTACACCTATTAAAAAAGTTGAAGTGATTAATACAGATGCTAAGAAATTCACAGTTTCTGATATGTTAACTGTTGGAAAGCAATATGATGTTATTAATGAAACTGAGGAATACTATCAAATTATTGATAATTCTGGTTTAGTCGGTGGTTATTATAAAACGTACTTTAAAGAAGTTTAGTATCAATAATTAAGTATGTTCATGATTTAATCAAGACTTGGGGGTTATTTTGAAAAAGTAATCGTTGAAATATACTCAACATTACTTTTTTAATGCAACTTCTTAGTCTATTTTTCATTTTAAAGAAGGAGAGTAAATTACAAAAATGATTAAGAATCAATATATTAATTCAGATGAGTCCGTATTTAATGATGCTAAAGCATTATTTAATTTAAATAAAAATATATTACTTAAAGGGCCAACAGGTTCTGGTAAAACCAAATTAGCGGAAACACTTAGTGCAGCTGTTAATACACCAATGCATCAAGTTAACTGTTCAGTAGATTTAGACGCTGAAAGTCTACTTGGTTTTAAGACAATTAAAACAAACGAACAAGGTCAACAAGAAATTGTTTTTATAGATGGTCCTGTAATTAAAGCAATGCGTGAAGGACATATCCTTTATATTGATGAAATAAATATGGCCAAACCTGAAACATTACCAATACTAAATGGTGTTCTAGATTATCGTCGCCAACTTACAAACCCATTTACTGGAGAAGTGATAAAAGCGGCGCCAGGATTCAACGTTATTGCGGCAATTAATGAAGGCTATGTAGGTACACTTCCTATGAATGAAGCTTTGAAAAACCGTTTTGTTGTTATTCAAGTAGATTATATAGACGGTGATATATTAAAAGACGTTATTAAGCAACAAAGTCAACTTCAAGATGATGCTATTATTGAACAAATCATCAAATTCAATGAGGATTTACGTACAATGTCTAAACAAGGACAAATTTCTGAAGAAGCAGCTAGTATCAGAGCATTAATAGATTTAAGTGACTTAATTACTGTAATGCCAATAGAGCGTGCTATTAAACGTACAATTATCGATAAATTAGAAGATGAGCGTGAACAACAAGCAATCAAAAATGCGATTGAATTAAACTTTTAGAGAGGGATTATTATGAGCGATCGTTTTATCAAATTTAATGATGAGCAATTAGATGCTAAGCAAGTTATGATGCTACAAGACTTAGCGCGCTTACTTCTTAAAAATGAGCAAACACAAGTTAAAATTCAAAAATTCCCTTACTATGATCCAATTAATAACACATTGATCACAAGTTGGTTCTGGTCGCACCGTCCCGAGCATATAGAGAAAGCCGGTCTTAAAACTGACGTGATGCTCGCAGCCTATGGGTATCAAATGATGGATGAATCTATTGTGAATGAAGTATTACATGATGATGAGTTTGAACACCCTAAGTTTTATCAGCAAATCTTTAGATTACTAGAAGATATGCGCGTGTTTAATCATATTCGTAATGAACGCCCAAGTACGTCTAAATTAATAGATTTACGTTTACAAACGAGATTGTCTTATACTGAATCTCAAATTAAATTCTATAAAACTAAAACTGTTTATACTGATTTACTATTTTTATATTTAGAAAAAGCATTTCTCAGTCAGAATTTCTTTGATATTCCAATGATGCATTCACAATTAGACGATATTTTGAATTCTATGTTTCAATATCTGCCTAACTTTTTCCAAAATGAAACATCAGAAGATAATATGTACTTAGCTCAACGTATTATGTTTCAAATTGATGATATGCTAACCAAAGATATGTTAAATGAATATTATCATCTCCCTCGTCGTGTATATGAGGCAATCCATGAAATGACGTTTGATGAGTTAAAACGTACAGATGCGAGTAATGTAGATGGAAAAGACAATACCTCTGAGGATACGGACTCTGAGACTGCTGAAGCTGAAACGAATGCCCAAGATAGTAAATCAGAAGGCGGTGCTTACCTTGAAATGGAACTTCACGAGGGCGAGAATAGTGAGGTAATAAGTGATAATGATACTGCTCGTGAAGGTGATTCTACAGACGATATGACAGACATGATGACTAAAAAGGGTCGTGGTTCTGATAATACATTAAATAATGATGAAGGTGGCTCTATAGGAGAGAATACGTCATTCGCACTTAAAGGGATTAATGAAAATGTAGAAATTAAATGGAATGTTCCCGATATCGAACCGGATTACTTATTAGAGTATCAAAATGTTAAAAACGATGTTCAATTTGAAACTAAGGATTTAATTCAAATTATCAAGAAAACCATTGATCGCGAGCACGTTGATGAGCGACATAACCTTACTAAAGGTCGTTTGCAAAGAGATTTAACAAATTGGTTTATCGATGATCAATATAAATTATTTTATAAAAAACAAGATTTAAGTAAAACGTTTGATGCCACTTTTACTTTATTAATTGATGCATCTGCAAGTATGTTCGATAAGATGGAAGAGACAATCAAAGGTGTTGTTCTTTTCCATGAAACATTGAAAGCATTAAATGTCAAACATGAAATACTTGCGTTCAATGAAGATGCATTTGATTCTGATGATCGTAAACAGCCTAACATCATTGATGAAATTGTTCATTATGATTATTCAACCATGGAAAAAAGTGGCCCACGAATCATGTCTTTACACCCACAAGATGATAATCGTGATGGCGTAGCTATACGTATTGCTAGCGAACGTTTGCTAAGAAGAAGTCATAATCAACGTTTCTTGATAGTATTTTCCGATGGTGAACCTTCAGCATACAATTATGCGCAAGATGGTATTTTAGACACTTATGAAGGTGTAGAAATGGCCCGCAAATACGGTATTGAAGTATTTAATGTGTTTTTAAGTCAAGATGTTATAACAGAGGATATCGAACAAACCATTCATAACATTTATGGTCAGTACGCGTTATTTGTAGAAGGTGTAGAAAATTTGCCGAGTCATTTATCGCCATTACTAAAAAAATTACTTCTAAAATCATTTTAAAGAATATAAGATTTCTATTTTAAATATTTATCAACTTTTCAAATTTTCTGAAATCACATAGACTTGTAAATCCTTTTTATGCTAGAATGTTTAATATTGCAAACATACACATAAAAAGGAGCAATTCTATGAATAAGAATACTTGGATAGTAGGATTTACATTATTCGCTATGTTTTTTGGCGCAGGTAATCTTATTTTCCCACCAAATTTAGGCCAAGATAGTGGTCATTTCTTTTGGCCAGCAGTTATCGCATTTTGTTTAACAGGAATTGGCTTACCATTGTTAGGCGTTATCGTTGGCGCATTAGATAAACAAGGGTATGTAGGTTCATTAAATAAAATATCACCTAAATTTTCTGTAATATTTTTAATAATTATATATTTAACAATAGGACCTCTGTTTGCAATTCCGCGTACAGCTTCGACTTCATTTGAGATGACTGTGACACCAATTGCTCATACAAATAGTAATTTGGTGCTATTTATATTCACCCTTATCTATTTCCTAGTCATTCTTTACCTATGTATAAATCCAGGTAAAATTGTAGATCGTATAGGATCTCTATTAACACCATTATTATTAATAACAATTTTAGCAATGATAATTAAAGGATTTGTTGATTATAGTGGTAATGCACCATCTCATGGAAACCAGGTTGATTACAATTCAGCTATTGGAAGTTTCTCAAAAGGCTTTACAGAAGGGTACTTAACTATGGATGCAATCGCAGCAATTGCTTTTTCAATGATTGTAGTTAACGCGATAAAAGCCACAGGGGTTAAACATGCAAATCAAATATTTAAACAAACTGTTATGTCAGGATTAATTGCAGCCATAGCGCTTGTATTTATATATGTTTCATTAGGTTTTATAGGCAATCATATGAACGTTGACAACGCGACACTCAAAAATCTGACAGCTAAAGATCAAAATGTTGGCGCTTATTTATTAACAACAATGGCGGCGAATGGTTTTGGTGTCTTCGGTAAATATTTATTGGGTATTATCGTTGCACTCGCTTGTTTAACAACTGCTTGTGGCTTAATTGTATCTGTAAGTCAATATTTTAATAGAATATTCCCTAAAGTTTCATACAAAGCTTATACAATATTTTTTACTTTGATTAGTTTCATACTGGCAAATTTAGGTTTAAATGCTGTAATTTCTATGTCAGTACCAGTATTGAGCGTCATCTACCCAATTGCAATAACTGTTGTGTTACTAATTTTACTTGCACGATTCATTCCAACTAAACCAATTGCACAGCAAATACCAATTGCAGTTATTAGTATTGTTTCAATATTAAGTGTTATAAGTACCAATGGTTGGGTGAAGATGTCATTTATTGAGGCTTTACCGTTAAAGCAATATTCTTTAGAATGGTTCCCAATAGCAGTAGTCGCAACTATTATTGGATATGTCGTTGCTAAATTCGTAAACCAAGACCATATTGTTTATCAAAAAGAATAGCTATCTAAACGAATTAATTATATTAAAAAAGAGTCTGGGACATAAACCCTAGAGAAATAGCCAGTAAATGAGTTTTAACAAATTCATTTACTGGCTTCTTT
>NZ_JBXARC010000030.1:0-21863 GCF_058807855.1 Staphylococcus sp. GW821-FHT11H10
AGCGTTTGAAGCCGATGAATTGAGAAAATTGAGAAGCGAGTTTAGTTGAGCTAAAAGAGCAAGCAATTTTAGAAAATAAAGAAGGATGCGAGCGCTTGTCTCGAAGTAAAGTAAGCTCCTTAGCGCCGGTGGTAGCAGATTTACGTTCCGCTAGAGTAGGACGTTGCCAGGCAAATTATTGAGACCGGAAGGTCTCTTTTTTTATGCCTAAAATTAAAACCGAAGGTTTAATAAGATATCAACAAATCAAAGTGTGATAGCTTTACGAAGAGTAAGCTTTTGAAGTCGATGAACTAAGAATATGGTTGAAATAGCATTTAACATCATGTAGTATATTTACTATATTAAATATAATAAATATATCATAAAGGAGAACGACGGACAATGAGAATTGGTTTATTATTAATAAGACTTATGTTAGGTATTACATTTACAATACATGGTGCTCAAAAAGTTTTTGGTGGCTTTAAAGAGCCAATGGCAATGATATCTGATTTAGGTTTCCCTGCCTTCTTCGGTGTTATTTTAGGATTATTTGAATTCATCGGAGGCATTTTAATGATTATTGGTTTATTTGCTAATTATATAGCTGCCGGCTTTATCATAATTATGCTTGGAGCTTTATTTACTGTTCATCTGTCACAAGGTTATATGACATCTGAACTTGTGATTATACTATTGGTGATGAGTGTAGCTGTATTGATTTCTTATAATTGGAAGAAAGCACTTGAACTTTATTAAGAAACTATTAATGTCTAATTATTACTTAATATAAACGATGGCACGTCGATAAGTTTTTAACTTATGGACGTGCTTTTTTCACTATACAGTTAATGATTTTATTAAAACGTCAGTATGCTCTTTAAGTTTATGATTCGGAATACCACCAAATCCAATAATAAATTTTGGAAGTAGTTCGTTTTCTTCCGCATAATTGTAAACGTTTAATTTTAATTTCAATTTCTCAGCACTGTGGAGGCATTGAGACATTGTAAGTCCATTGTCAACAGTTATTGTAAAATGCATTCCTGTTAAAGCACCTTCGATTTTTAATTGATCTTCATGTGGCTTCAAACGTTCTAATATATAATTTAGTTTCTCTCTATAAATCTTTCTCATTTTATTTAAATGACGCTCAAAACTTCCAGATGACATGAAGTTAGCAATAATTTGTTGGATATGAACAGGTACTGTGTTGCTTTCTTTATAAGGCATTGACAAATAAGATTGTAATAATTTTTGAGGTAAAACAATATAAGCAATACGGCAACTCGGGTAAAGTGACTTTGAAAATGTACTAATATAAATCACTTTGTCATTTTTATCTAAACTTTGTAAAGCTGGAATAGGTTTACCGTAATATCTAAATTCTGAATCATAATCGTCCTCAATTATATATCGGCTATTTTGTTGATGTGCCCATTTAATTAACTGTGTTCGTTTCTTTAAATTCATGACATATCCTGTAGGAAACTGATGTGACGGTGTTATATAAACAATATCGTTATTAGAATTTATGATGTCAATCATATTAATTCCATCTTTTTCAACTGTTGCCTGTATATAATTATGCTTGTTTTTATCTAAAACATGTTTTATGGGCGGATAACTTGGTTTTTCTATTATAAAAGATGATGTTTTAAGTAAATCTGTAATCATGTTTAGCAACTGCTCTGTAGAAGATCCAATGACGATTTGATTGGGATGACACGAAACCCCTCTACTATTAAATAGATAATGGGCAATTTGTTGTCGTAAATTTAATTCCCCTTGGATATCTCCTTTTTCTAAAAGTGCTAATTCATTATCTTCAAAGGCTTCTTTTGCATACTTTCGGAAAAGGTTGAGAGGGAAGTATTCTGCATCAATTTCAGCTAAATTAAAAGCATACTTGTATTGTTTACTCTCAGGTGTCTTAGGTTCGATTTCTATAAATTGATTATTAATATTGATGACAGGTAATGACTGAATATCGGAAACATAATAGCCAGAACGTGGTTTAGAGTATATAAAACCTTCATCAAGTAGTAGTTGATAGGCGTGCTCAATCGTCGTATGACTAAGAGATAAATGTTCACTTAACTGGCGTTTCGATGGAAATTTGTCTTGTGCTTGGTATTGACCTTCAATAATTTGGTTCTTCAATTGTTCATAAAGTGATATATATAGTTTTTGCTTTTTCATTTTAATAACTGACCCCTAATTTTATAAATAAATTGTACCTTTTTAAATATCAGTTTATAACTTAAAATGAATTTAATCAAATTGGAAAAGGGGTTAATTTTATGTCTAAAATCGTAGGATCAGATCGAGTTAAACGAGGAATGGCTGAGATGCAAAAAGGCGGCGTTATTATGGACGTTGTTAATGCAGAACAAGCTAAAATTGCAGAAGAAGCTGGCGCAGTTGCGGTTATGGCTTTAGAACGTGTACCATCTGACATCAGAGCAGCTGGTGGGGTAGCACGTAGCGCTAATCCTAAAATTGTTGAAGAAGTTATGAATGCTGTATCAATTCCAGTTATGGCGAAAGCACGTATTGGTCATATTACTGAAGCACGTGTGTTAGAAGCTATGGGCGTAGATTATATTGATGAATCAGAAGTGTTAACACCTGCTGATGAAGAATATCATTTAAGAAAAGATCAATTCACGGTTCCTTTTGTATGTGGTTGTCGTAACTTAGGTGAAGCTGCGCGTCGTATTGGTGAAGGTGCTGCAATGTTACGTACTAAAGGTGAACCTGGTACTGGTAACATTGTAGAAGCAGTTAGACATATGAGAAAAGTTAATTCAGAAGTTAGTCGCTTAGTTGTGATGAATGACGATGAAATTATGACTTATGCTAAAGAACTTGGTGCGCCTTATGAAGTTTTAAAACAAATCAAAGATCACGGACGTTTACCAGTAGTTAACTTTGCAGCTGGTGGCGTTGCTACACCTCAAGATGCTGCTTTAATGATGGAATTAGGTGCTGATGGTGTATTTGTTGGTTCAGGTATTTTCAAATCTGAAGATCCTGAGAAATTTGCTAAAGCAATTGTTCAAGCTACAACGCATTACCAAGATTATGAGCTTATTGGCAAATTAGCTTCAGAATTAGGCACAGCAATGAAAGGTTTAGATATTAATCAAATCTCATTAGAAGAACGTATGCAAGAGCGTGGTTGGTAATATATGAAAATTGGTGTATTAGCATTGCAAGGTGCCGTACGTGAACACATCCGTCATATTGAACTTAGTGGTCACGAAGGTATTGCAGTTAAAAAGGTTGAACAATTAGATGAGATAGATGGGTTAATTCTTCCAGGTGGCGAATCTACTACATTGCGAAGATTAATGGATTTATATGGATTTAAAGAAAAGTTACAACAATCTGATTTACCAATTTTTGGCACATGTGCAGGTCTTATCGTACTAGCGAAAGATGTCGAAGGTGAAACTGGCTATTTGAAGAAATTAGACATAACTGTTGAACGTAATTCATTTGGAAGACAAGTAGACAGTTTTGAAGCAGAGTTAGATATTAAAGGTATTGCTGAAGACATTGAAGGTGTATTTATTAGAGCACCTCATATCGCTAATGTTGAAGAGGGCGTAGAAATATTAAGCACAGTTGGCGATAAGATTGTAGCAGTAAAGCAAGGCAAGTATTTGGGCGTATCATTCCATCCGGAATTAACAGATGACTACAGAGTAACGCAATACTTTATTGATCATATGGTTAAATAAATGAATAATGGCAAGTTTGGGGACGTTTTAAAAGTCTTCAATTTGCAAAAAATAACCTAGAACTTCTTTATAAATTGGAAGTTCTAGGTTATTTAATTTCGATATTAGATAAAGAAACCAGCAATTGCAGCTGAAATGAATGATACTAATGTTGCACCAAATAATAACTTAAGTCCAAAGCGCGCTACGACATCACCTTTTTCAGAGTTAAGTGATTTAATGGCACCTGAGATAATACCGATTGAACTGAAGTTTGCGAATGATACTAAGAATACAGACGTTACACCTTTCGCATGTTCAGATATATCTTTTAAGTTACCTAATGATTGCATTGCAACGAATTCATTAGATAATAATTTAGTTGCCATAACGGAACCTGATTTAACAGCGTCTTCCCAAGGTACACCAGCTAAGAATGCTAATGGTGCAAAGACAAATCCGATTAATGTTTGGAAGTCCCATTTAATTGCGCCGCCTGATAATAAGCTAAATGCACCACTTACTAAACCGTTTAATAATGCGATGATTGCAATATAACCAATTAACATTGCGCCTACGATTACTGCAACTTTGAAACCATCTAAAATGTATTCTCCTAACATTTCGAAGAATGACTGTTTTTTAGTTTCGCTTTCGTCTACTAATAGTTTATCGTCTTCTTCATTAACTTTATAAGGGTTAATGATTGAAGCAATAATGAAACCACCAAATAAGTTTAATACAACAGCTGTAACAACATATTTAGGTTCAATCAATGTGAAGTATGCACCAATAATTGACGCTGATACTGTAGACATTGCTGAAGCTGTTAATGTGTACAAACGTTGTTTAGGTATGTAAGGTAACTGTTGTTTCAATGAAATGAATACTTCAGATTGACCTAAGATTGCAGCAGCAACTGCATTGTATGATTCTAAACGTCCCATACCATTAATTTTAGAAATTAAGAATCCTAAAACATTAATAATCCATGGTAAGATTCGAGTATATTGTAAGATACCAATTAATGCTGAAATAAATACAATTGGTAGTAACACACTGAAGAAGAATGGTGGGTTTTTAGGATCTACAAACTTAAATCCGCCAAACACGAAGTTAACCCCTTCTGCAGCTTTTTGTAATAAGTAGTTAAATCCTTCCGAAATGCCCCCAATAACTGTAATACCTGCTGTCGTTTTCAATAAAATAAACGCGAACACAAGTTGGATAACTAATAAAATACCAACATACTGCCAGCGGATATTTTTTCTGTCAGAGCTAAACAAAAATGCAAGTGCCAAAAAGAAAATTATCCCTATAATCCCAATAAGAATATGCATAATTCTACTCCTTTAAATTTACTTAACTAATATAATACAATAAATTCTTACATGTAACATCAATAATTTTAGAAAATTAAAAAACAAATTGGTTGAAAAAGGTCAAAGATGCTCATATAATATAGTCAAAGAAGGTCAAAAGAGGTGGTAAATCATGCACAACATGTCTGACATCATAGAACAATACATTAAAAAGTTATTCGAAGAAAGTAATGAAGACGTGGTAGAAATTCAACGAGCAAATATTGCTCAACGGTTCGACTGTGTACCTTCTCAATTAAATTATGTCATTAAAACTAGATTCACAAACGAACATGGTTATGAAATAGAAAGTAAACGAGGTGGTGGAGGTTATATCCGAATCACCAAAATTGAAAATAAAGATGCAACGGGGTATATTAATCATCTGTTGCAAATCATTGGGCCATCCATTTCCCAGCAACAAGCTTACTATATTTTAGATGGTTTGCTAGATAAAGGTCTCATTAGTGAAAGAGAAGCAAGAATGATTCAAGTTATAGTTGATCGTGAGACTTTGAAAATGGATGTTGTTGCTCGAGATATTATTAGAGCGAATATTTTAAAACGTTTGTTACCAATCATTAATTTTTATTAATAGAAAAGCGAGGTGTCTATGTGTGCTTTGCGAAAACTGTCATTTAAATGAAGCAGAGGTTAAACTTACAGTAAAAAGTAAAGAAGGCACTTCTGAGAAATGGGTATGTTCTATATGTGCTCAAGGTGAAAACCCTTGGCAACAAAATGAAACGCCATCCCCACATTCTCAGTTTCAAGACGATATTGAAGAAGCATTTGTCGTCAAACAAATATTGCAACATTTGGCAACGAAACATGGTATTAATTTCCATGAAGTAGCTTTTCAAGAAGAGAAGCGATGTCCAACGTGTAAGATGACATTAAAAGATATTGCGCATGTAGGGAAATTCGGGTGTGCAAATTGTTATGCCACTTTCAAAGATGACATCGTAGATATAGTAAGACGCGTACAAGGTGGACAATTTGAACACGTAGGTAAAACGCCTCGTTCTTCTCATAAGAAACTTGCCATCAAGAAACAAATTGAGGAAAAAACAAAATATCTCAATGTACTAATAGATGAACAAAACTTTGAAGAGGCTGCTATCGTTAGAGACGAAATAAAAGCATTGAAAGACGAGAGCGGGGTGGAGCGCAATGAGTGATATGAATGCTCATATCAGTGAATGGATGAAGGAAACTGAAGAATCTCCAATTGTTATGTCATCAAGAATTCGATTGGCTAGAAACTTAGAAAATCACGTTCACCCACTCATGTTTCCATCAGAACAAGATGGCTTCAGAGTTATAAATGAAGTACAAGATGTATTGCCTGATTTAGATTTAATGCGTTTGGATACAATGGATCAACAAAACAAAATGAAACTTGTTGCAAAACATTTAATTAGTCCTGAACTGATTAAACAACCCGCATCAGCAGTGTTATTGAATAAAGATGAATCAATAAGCATTATGATTAATGAAGAAGATCATATACGCATACAAGCAATGGGCACCGATTTATCTTTACAAGACTTATATAACATAGCTAGTGAGATTGATGATACGTTAGATCAATCACTAGACATTAGTTATGATGAACATTTAGGATATTTAACTACGTGTCCAACAAATATTGGTACAGGTATGCGAGCAAGTGTGATGTTACACTTGCCAGGATTATCCATTATGAAACGTATGAATCGTATTGCACAGACAATTAATCGTTTCGGTTTTACAATTCGAGGTATATATGGAGAAGGCTCGCAAGTCTATGGCCATATTTATCAAATCTCAAATCAATTAACACTTGGTAAGACTGAAGATGAAATCATAGATAATTTAACTGAAGTTGTTCAACAAATCATAAATGAAGAAATGCAAATTCGTGAACGTTTGACTCAATACAATGAATTAGAAACGCTAGACCGTATTTATCGGTCATTGGGTATTTTACAAAATAGTCGGATCATTTCAATGGAAGAAGCTTCTTATCGTTTAAGTGAAGTGAAATTAGGTATCGATTTAGGGTATTTAACATTGAGTGATTTTAAATTTAATGAATTAATGGTAAGTATTCAATCAGCGTTTATCTATAACGATGAAGATGAAACAATCTCTGTAAATGAAAAGAGAGCAAATATATTAAGAGAATATACTCAATAGGAGGTACAAAAATATATGCTATTTGGTAGATTAACTGAACGTGCACAACGTGTCCTAGCACACGCACAAGAAGAAGCAATACGTTTAAATCATTCTAATATAGGTACAGAACATTTGTTATTAGGTTTAATGAAAGAACCAGAAGGTATTGCTGCTAAAGTATTAGAAAGTTTTAATATAACCGAAGATAAAGTGATTGAAGAAGTCGAAAAATTAATCGGTCACGGACAAGATCAAACAGGAACATTGCATTATACACCAAGAGCCAAGAAAGTAATTGAACTTTCAATGGATGAAGCAAGAAAGTTACACCATAACTTTGTAGGTACAGAACACATATTACTAGGTTTAATTCGTGAAAATGAAGGCGTAGCTGCTCGCGTATTTGCTAATCTTGATTTAAATATTACGAAAGCGCGTGCCCAAGTCGTCAAAGCGCTAGGTAGTCCTGAAATGAGCAATAAAAATGCTACAGCAAATAAATCAAATAATACCCCTACATTAGATGGATTAGCACGTGATTTAACTGTCATTGCCAAAGATGGAACGTTAGATCCAGTTGTTGGTAGAGATAAAGAAATTACTCGTGTAATTGAAGTGTTAAGTCGTCGTACTAAAAACAATCCTGTACTAATTGGTGAACCCGGTGTAGGTAAAACTGCAATTGCAGAAGGTCTTGCTCAAGCTATTGTTAATAATGAAGTACCTGAGACACTTAAAGGTAAACGCGTGATGTCACTTGATATGGGAACAGTTGTAGCTGGTACTAAATATCGTGGTGAATTTGAAGAACGTTTGAAAAAGGTAATGGAAGAAATTCATCAAGCTGGTAACGTAATCTTATTCATTGATGAATTACACACATTAGTTGGTGCTGGTGGAGCTGAAGGCGCAATCGATGCGTCAAATATATTAAAACCAGCATTAGCACGTGGTGAATTACAATGTATCGGTGCGACAACATTAGATGAATATCGTAAAAACATCGAGAAAGATGCAGCGTTAGAACGTCGTTTCCAACCTATTCAAGTTGATGAACCAACAGTTGAAGACACAATTGCAATTTTAAAAGGATTACGTGATCGTTATGAAGCGCATCACCGCATCAATATTTCAGATGAAGCACTTGAAGCGGCTGCTAAATTAAGTGATCGTTATGTATCAGATCGTTTCTTACCCGATAAAGCAATTGATTTAATTGATGAAGCAAGTTCAAAAGTAAGACTGAAAAGTCATACAACACCTAACAACTTGAAAGAAATTGAGCAAGAAATTGAAAAAGTAAAAAATGAAAAAGACGCAGCAGTTCATGCTCAAGAATTCGAGAATGCTGCTAATTTACGTGATAAACAAACTAAACTTGAAAAACAATATGAAGATGCCAAAAATGAGTGGAAAACAACTCAAGGTGATCAATCCACTTCTCTATCTAAAGAAGATATTGGTGAAGTCATTGCAGGTTGGACAGGTATACCACTTACAAAAATTAATGAAACTGAATCGGATCGATTATTAAATCTTGAACAAACGTTACATGATAGAGTTATTGGCCAAAATGATGCTGTAACTTCTATTAGTAAAGCGGTACGCCGTGCTCGTGCAGGATTGAAAGATCCTAAACGTCCAATCGGTAGTTTTATCTTCTTAGGTCCTACAGGTGTAGGTAAAACAGAATTAGCTAGAGCATTAGCAGAATCAATGTTTGGTGAAGAAGATGCAATGATTCGCGTTGATATGAGTGAGTTTATGGAAAAACATGCTGTGAGTCGTTTAGTTGGAGCGCCTCCAGGCTATGTAGGTCATGATGAAGGTGGCCAATTAACTGAGAAAGTAAGACGTAAACCATACTCAGTTATCTTATTTGATGAAATCGAAAAGGCGCATCCAGATGTATTTAATATTCTATTGCAAGTTCTAGACGATGGTCATTTAACTGATACAAAAGGACGTCAAGTTGATTTCCGAAATACAGTGATTATCATGACTTCAAATGTCGGTGCACAAGAATTACAAGATCAACGCTTTGCTGGTTTCGGTGGCGGTTCTGAAGGTCATGACTATGAAACAATTCGCAAGACTATGATGAAAGAATTGAAAAATTCATTCCGCCCAGAGTTCTTAAACCGTGTTGACGACATCATCGTATTCCATAAACTTTCTAAAGATGAATTGAAAGAAATCGTTACAATGATGGTTAATAAACTAACACAACGACTATCTGAGCAAGATATTAATATTGTTGTAACTGATAAAGCAAAAGAAAAAATTGCTGAAGAAGGCTATGATCCAGAATACGGTGCCCGTCCATTAATCAGAGCTATTCAAAAAACAGTTGAAGATAACTTGAGTGAATTAATCTTAGACGGTAACCAAATTGAAGGTAAAGAAGTTGTCATCGACCATGATGGTGATGAATTTAAATATAATATCAATGAAAAAAATAATGGTATTTCAGATGAAGGCAATGAAGTAACTGAAACTGAAGCATAATACAATAAAATTAATGTTAAATATAAGCTGAGACATATCATACTCGAATGTCTCAGCTTTAATTTTTAATGATTTCAATGAATTAATTTTAATCATTATAAGTATTAATCATCTCAAAAATAAATAGAACCAAATTTATACTAAATTGCTTAAGTTTACATTTGTCATTGTGCAACGTTACATATAAAATAGATTTGTTCAAAGAAAAATCGGGGGTGCAATTTTGGCCAAAAAGAAAGTGATTTTTGAGTGTATGGCTTGCGGTTATCAATCTCCAAAATGGATGGGAAAGTGTCCTAATTGTGGGTCATGGAATCAAATGGAGGAAATTGTTGAAAAAGCTTCAAATCCTAAGCACGGCGTAAAGACATCAACGTCTAGCGCGAAAGTCCAGAAATTAAATGATATCAAGAATGAAGTGACACCGAGAGTTCAGACAGAATCAAAAGAGTTCAACCGCGTTTTAGGTGGTGGCATTGTAAGTGGTTCTTTAGTGTTAATAGGTGGAGATCCTGGTATCGGTAAATCAACGCTATTACTGCAAATTTGTGCATCATTGTCACAAAAATTAAATGTACTGTATATTACAGGTGAAGAATCATTAAATCAAACTAAACTACGTGCCGATCGACTAGATGAGGATTCGAGTAATTTAAATGTGCTAGCAGAAACGGACTTAGAAGTAATACATCAAACAGTTCAACAAGCGCAACCTGATATTTTAGTTGTGGATTCCATTCAAACAATATATCATCCAGAAATTAGTTCAGCACCTGGTTCTGTGTCTCAAGTAAGAGAAAGTACACAGAGTTTAATGAATATTGCTAAACAAATGAATATTGCAACATTTATCGTCGGACATGTTACGAAAGAAGGTCAAATTGCAGGACCACGTCTATTAGAGCATATGGTTGATACAGTATTGTACTTTGAGGGAGATGAGCATCATGCTTATCGTATCTTGAGAGCGGTTAAGAACCGTTTTGGTTCTACTAATGAAATGGGCATTTTTGAGATGAAACAAAGCGGATTAAAAGGCGTTCATAATCCTTCAGAAATGTTCTTAGAGGAACGTTCTACCAATGTGCCGGGATCAACGATTGTAGCAACTATGGAAGGTACACGACCTCTATTAATAGAAGTTCAGGCCTTAGTGACGCCTACAACATTTAATAACCCTAGACGTATGGCAACAGGTATAGATCATAATCGTTTGAGTTTATTAATGGCTGTATTAGAGAAAAAAGAAAACTATTTATTACAACAACAAGATGCATACATAAAAGTAGCTGGTGGCGTACGATTGACAGAGCCGGCAGTTGATTTAAGTGTTATAGTAGCAACAGCTTCAAGTTTTAAAGATAAAGCAGTAGATGGGCTTGATTGTTATATTGGGGAAGTAGGTTTGACCGGTGAAGTGAGACGTGTTTCTCGAATTGAACAACGTGTTCAAGAAGCAGCTAAATTAGGCTTTGAACGTGTTATTATTCCACAGACAAATATCGGTGGATGGCAATTTCCTGAAGGCATTAAAGTAGTTGGAGTGTCTACAGTACATGACGCTTTAAAATATGCATTCAAATCGTAAATATAGTGAAAAAGAGGTGAGACTTATGAACGTATTAAAAGGAATTGTAATCATAATATATATTATTCTAGGTGCTGCACTTGGTATTTTACTAATACCTGAAATACTTAAGGATTTTAATATTAATGGTTACCCATTTTTACATAACTATTATATAGATGGCTTAATTGGAATAGTAGTATTTTTCTTGATTTTTGGCTTCTTTATTAATAAAGTTACGAAGACTTTTAAAGCCATTGAACATTGGATTATGCAGCGCAGTGCTGTTGAAATTTTATTTGCAACACTTGGACTTATCATTGGATTATTTATATCAGTTATGGCTTCATTTATTCTAGAAATGATTGGAAATACGATATTAAATCATCTAGTACCGCTTATTATTACATTATTGCTATGTTATTTAGGTTTCCAATTTGGTTTAAAAAAGCGTGACGAAATGTTAATGTTCTTGCCGGAAAATATGGCACGCTCTATGTCTAAAAGTAATATTAGTGCTGTACCTAAACTTTTAGATACAAGTGCAATTATCGATGGACGTATTTTAGATGTCATTCGATGTGGTTTTATAGATGGTGAAATCCTTATTCCGCAAGGCGTTATTAATGAACTTCAAGTTGTAGCTGATGCGAATGATAGCGTGAAACGTGAAAAAGGACAACGTGGCTTGGATATATTAAATGAATTATACGACTTAGAGTATCCTACACGCGTGATACATCCACAAAAGTCTCACAGTGATATAGATGAATTATTGGTGAAGTTAGCACAGACTTATCATGCGCATGTGATTACTACCGATTTTAATTTAAATAAAGTATGTCACGTGCAAGGAATTAAAGCTTTAAACGTGAATGACTTATCTGAAGCAATTAAACCAAATGTTCATCAAGGTGACCGCATTAATATTCTATTGACTAAAATGGGTAAAGAGCCTGGTCAAGGTGTAGGCTATTTAGATGATGGCACAATGGTAGTCGTTGACAATGCGAAATCACTTGTAGGTAAACATGTAGATTTAGAAGTCATCAGTTTATTACAAACATCATCAGGGCGTATTATTTTCGCTAAAAAAATAGACGATTCAGAGTAATGATAAATATGTTCTTTAAACTTAGAGATTAAGAAGATACGTTCAATTATAAAAAATTAAATTATTGTAAGTGATTAGGTTTCATGTGAAACGCTAAATGTGGAGGGGACTCTTTTCAAGAAGCGAAGCATGGAACATATTTACATAAAGTAGATGTATGAATTAATGATTATCTATAGCGTAAACAAGTGACTTATCAAAGTATTGATTTAGTGCTACAATAATGAAGAAATGCGAACTTTTATCTAAGGGTAATGTAAAGTGGAAAGTTATTCGGGAACATGTCTAAAATGATAGTTTAGAATAGCTTTTTTTCTAATGGTTTGAAGATGTTTCTTACTGGCGTAGAACGACTCGGTTAGAGTGTAAAGTTTGTAGCCTGTATTAGATAAAGCGTATAAATTCGAAGTTAAAACATAACTAATATTTATAGGAGTGAATACGATGAGTGAACGTATTAGAGTGAGATATGCGCCAAGTCCAACTGGATATTTACACATTGGTAATGCAAGAACTGCATTATTTAATTATTTATTTGCTAAGCATTATGATGGTGATTTCGTAGTGCGTATTGAAGATACGGATAGTAAACGTAACCTTGAAGATGGTGAGTCATCTCAATTTGATAACTTAAAATGGTTAGGATTAGATTGGGACGAATCAATCGATAAAGACAAAGGTTATGGACCTTATCGTCAATCAGAACGTGGTGATATCTATAATCCACTTATTCAACAATTATTGGACGAAGATAAAGCGTACAAATGTTACATGACTGAAGAAGAGCTTGAAAAAGAACGTGAAGATCAAATCGCACGTGGTGAAATGCCTCGTTACGGTGGTCAACATGCACATTTAACTGAAGAAGAACGTCAACAGTTTGAAGCTGAAGGTCGTCGCCCATCAATTAGATTCCGTGTGCCTCAAGATCAAACGTATACGTTCAATGATATGGTTAAAGGTGAAATTTCATTCGATTCAAACAATATAGGTGATTGGGTTATCGTTAAAAAAGATGGCATCCCTACCTATAACTTTGCTGTAGCTATCGATGATCATTACATGGAAATTTCCGATGTTATTCGTGGTGACGATCACGTTTCTAACACACCAAAACAACTTATGATTTATGAAGCATTTGGTTGGGAAGCGCCACGCTTTGGTCATATGTCGCTAATTGTTAATGAAGAACGTAAAAAATTAAGTAAACGTGATGGCCAAATTTTACAATTTATTGAGCAATATCGTGATTTAGGTTACTTGCCAGAAGCGTTATTTAACTTTATTACATTATTAGGTTGGTCTCCAGAAGGAGAGGAAGAAATCTTTTCTAAAGAAGAATTTATTAAAATCTTTGATGAAAAACGTCTTTCTAAATCACCAGCGATGTTCGATAGACAAAAATTAGCATGGGTTAATAACCAATATATGAAAACAAAGGATACTGACACTGTATTTGAACTTGCATTGCCTCATCTTATTAAAGCTAATTTAATACCAGAATCTCCAAGTGAAGATGATAAAGAATGGGGTCGCAAATTAGTGGCACTATATCAAAAAGAAATGAGCTATGCTGGCGAAATTATACCTTTATCTGAAATGTTCTTCCATGAAATGCCTGAATTAGGAGAAGAAGAACAAGAAGTCATTAATGGAGAACAAGTTCCTGAATTGATGACACATTTATATGGTAAATTAGAAGCTTTAGAACCATTTGAAGCGGCTGACATTAAGAAAACAATTAAAGAAGTACAAAAGGAAACAGGTATTAAAGGTAAACAATTATTCATGCCTATTCGTGTTGCTGTAACTGGTCAAATGCACGGCCCTGAATTACCTAATACAATTGAAGTATTAGGTAAAGATAAAGTACTTTCACGATTGAAAAAATTCGTGTAAAGGACATCAGGCAAGTTGCACGAATGAGATGCTAATTTAACATATCTAACACTTGAAATTTTACATTAAAGCAAATATGATAAAGTTAAAGATGGCGAAGCCATTTTGGTATGAGTATTTAAAGGCGAAGGATTAGTAAATATTGGACTATGATATCAGAGAGTGTACGGATGCTGTGAGTACGCCATAGACGATGTTGAATGCACCTTTGTATAATCAACTAAATATAGTAAATGAGTATGATAAAGTGAATCTAGTAACCTATAGTTATATAGACATACTAGCTTGCATTTATCTAGAATACAGAGTGGAACCGTGCAGTAGCGCCTCTAGCATCTTAAGTGTTAGGGGCGCTAATTATTTTATTTAGAATGTATTTAAGTATTTTGCTATTAAATTTGGAAATTTTTAAACTTTTAAAAAAACTGAGGGGGCGACAGTCTTGATAAAAAGAATGAGAGACGATGTGAAAATGGTATTTGAACAAGACCCAGCAGCTCGTACAACATTTGAGGTTATTACAACATATGCTGGATTACATGCAGTTTGGAGTCACCTTATTGCACATAAATTATATAATAAGAAACGCTATGTATTGGCGAGAATTATATCTCAAGTATCACGTTTCTTTACAGGTATTGAAATACATCCGGGCGCGAAAATTGGCAAGCGCTTATTTATAGACCATGGTATGGGTGTAGTAATTGGTGAGACTTGTACAATTGGTGATAATGTGACTATTTATCAAGGTGTAACACTGGGTGGTACGGGCAAAGAAAAAGGAAAACGTCACCCTGATATTGGCGATAATGTATTAATCGCAGCTGGGTCAAAAGTGTTAGGTAATATTCAAATTGATTCGAATGTGAATATTGGTGCGAATTCAGTGGTATTACAATCAGTTCCAAGTTACACGACTGTAGTCGGTATTCCGGGGCATATTGTTAAACAAGAGGGTAAACGTATCGGTAAAACATTTGATCACCGTAATTTACCTGACCCTTTATATGAACAAATTAAGCAACTAGAAAAACAACTTGAAAAAGCGAAGAACGGAGAGATTAAAGATGATTACATTATATAATACATTAACGCGTCAAAAAGAGACATTTGAACCTATCGAACCAGGTAAGGTGAAAATGTATGTCTGTGGTCCGACAGTATACAATTATATTCACATTGGTAATGCACGCCCTGCCATAAATTATGATGTTGTACGTAGATATTTTGAATATAAAGGATACGAAGTGATTTATGTTTCAAACTTCACAGATGTAGACGATAAATTAATAAATCGTTCTAAGGAATTGAATGAGAGTGTACCGGATATTGCAGATAGATACATTAAAGCGTTTTATGAAGATGTTGGTGCATTAAACGTTAAGAAAGCGACTTCGAATCCACGTGTAATGAATCATATGGATGAGATTATTGATTTTATTAAAGAGCTAGTTGATGAAGGTTACGCCTATGAGAGTGACGGCGATGTCTACTTTAGAACACGCAAATTTGAAGGTTACGGTAAATTAAGCCATCAGTCATTAGATGATTTAAAGGTAGGAGCAAGAATAGAAGCTGGGGAACAAAAAGAAGATGCGTTAGACTTTACTTTATGGAAAAAAGCAAAACCAGGTGAAATTAGTTGGGAAAGTCCTTTTGGTGAAGGGCGTCCAGGTTGGCATATTGAATGTTCAGTAATGGCGTTTCATGAACTAGGCAAAACAATTGATATTCATGCTGGTGGTTCTGACTTACAATTCCCTCATCACGAAAACGAAATTGCGCAATCAGAAGCGCATAATCATGCCCCATTTGCTAATTACTGGATGCATAATGGTTTTATAAATATAGATAACGAGAAAATGAGTAAATCGTTAGGTAACTTTATACTAGTTCATGACATCATAAAAGAAGTAGATCCTGACGTACTGCGATTCTTCATGATTAGCGTACATTATAGAAGTCCTATTAACTATAATCTAGAACTTGTTAATGCAGCTAAGAGTGGTTTAGAACGCATTCGTAATAGCTATCAATTAATAGAAGAACGTGAAACAATCGCGACAGACATCGTTGACCAATCTAAATATATCGAACAAATTGATGCTATTATAGAGCAATTTGAGACAGTAATGGATGATGATTTCAATACTGCTAATGCTGTTACGGCTTGGTACGATTTATCTAAACTTGCGAATAAATATGTTTTAGAGAACAATACATCTACTCAAGTCATTTCTCGATTCAAAGAAGTTTATCAGATATTTAGTGATGTACTTGGAGTTCCACTAAAAGGTAATAAATCAGATATGTTACTTGATGAAGATATTGAAAAGCTCATCGAAGAACGTAATGAAGCGCGTAAAAATAAAGACTTTGCACGTGCAGATGAAATAAGAGACATGCTTAAAGAACAAAACATTATATTAGAGGATACGCCACAAGGTGTACGCTTTAAACGTGGATAATATGGATATTAAATTGTTAAACCCGTTAACACTAGCCTACATGGGTGACGCAGTGTTGGACCAGCACGTGCGAGAATATATCGTTCTTAAATTACAAAGTAAGCCTAATCGATTGCATCAAGTTTCGAAAAGTTATGTGTCTGCGAAAAGTCAGGCGCAAACTTTAGAAACATTATTTGAAATGGGTTGGTTCACGGATGAAGAATTAGATATTGTTAAAAGAGGTCGTAATGCTAAAAGTCACACTAAGGCTAAAAATACGGATATTCAAACTTATCGTAAAAGTTCTGGTTTAGAAGCAGTCATTGGATATTTATATTTAGATCATCAAGAAGAAAGATTGGAAAACTTACTTGATATGATTGTTCAAACAGTCAATGAAAGGTAGTGAAAACAGTGGAAGATATCGTTATTGTCGGTAGGCATGCTGTTAAAGAAGCGATTGTTTCTGGCCATACAATTAATAAAATTTGGATACAAGAGGGAATCAGAAAGCAACAAATCAATGATATTTTACAAAATGCTAAAGAGCAAAAATTGATTGTGCAAACAGTTCCAAAATCCAAATTAGATAATTTAGCAAATGCACCTCATCAAGGTGTTGCTGCACTTATTGCACCATATGAATATGCTGATTTCGATCAATTTATTCAATCTCAAAAGGATAAAGAAGGTTTATCAACTGTAGTGATTTTAGATGGCCTTGAAGATCCTCATAACTTAGGCTCTATATTGAGAACGGCAGATGCTAGCGGTGTTGATGGTGTTATTATTCCTAAAAGACGTTCAGTAGCGTTAACGCAAACAGTTGCTAAAGCATCAACAGGTGCGATACAACATGTTCCAGTTATGCGTGTTACGAATTTAGCAAAAACAATTGACGAATTAAAAGAACATGGCTACTGGGTAGCAGGTGCTGAAGCGGATAATGCAACAGACTATAGAGATATGGCGGCGGATATGCCATTAGCTATCGTTATCGGTAGTGAAGGACAAGGCATGAGTAGATTAGTGAAAGATAAATGTGATTTTTACATTAAAATACCTATGGTTGGACATGTTAATAGCCTCAATGCATCGGTAGCTGCTAGTTTAATGATGTATGAAGTATATCGTAAACGTCATCAAGTCGGAGATAACGCATGAAAGATAAATATTTGATAATTGATGGCTACAATATGATTGGACAGTCACCAGAACTCGGTAAAATTGCAAAAGATAATTTGCAAGAAGCACGAGAGCAATTATTAGATGCTATAGCAAACTATAATGCTGTTGTAGCTGATGAAATTGTATGTGTGTTTGATGCATATGAACAATCAGGTATAGAAAGAGAATACATTTATCATGGTGTGAAAACAGTATTTACAAAAGAAAAAGAGACTGCGGATAGCTATATAGAACGTTATGTTTATAATTTATATAACAAGCACACGACACATATTACCGTTGTAACCAGTGATATGAGCGAGCAACATGCAATATTTGGTGCTGGCGCATATCGTGTATCTTCGAGAGAGATGTGGCGTGATTTAAGAGAAAATGAAATCACAGTGAGTAAGTCATTAGATGATTTCACAGAAAGTAAACCGAGAACTCGTATTTCGTTATCGAATGATGTGTTAGCAGAATTTGAAAAGATTAGACGTGGAAATCATAATAAAGATTAAAATCGTCCACTTGTCTTTTGAAAATGACTTCATATAAACTTTGCCTAACTTAATTTGAAAGGTAAGGTTTATGGCGCATCAATTTATACAACTAGAGAAGACCTTTAAAGCATTCCAAAATAGTCGTAGTAGTCACGAACAAGATAGATTATTTATAGATATAGTAAACCACATACAACCTAAACTTTTTATAAAATTTAAAAGTTATGGAATACAAAATGAAGATATTGAAGATTTAGTACAAGAAACTTTAATCAGGATTTATTTAGCACTTCATACATTTGATTTTAGTACAGACGTTCCTTTTGAACACTATTTGAATTGTATCGTACGATCGATGCGAAATGATTTTTGGAGAAGAAAATATATTGAGACTGATAAGCACGATAGCATCATTAATGACTATGTTATTGACTACAAATTGAATCAATCAAGTAAATATATTGAAGATATTTGTATGATAAAAGAGAAACGAGAATTGCTAGCGAGTAGTTTAACAGTATTAAGTCGATTCGAGCGAAACGTAGCTGAATTACTAATGTCTGATTATACGCCTAGTGAAATTGCAAAACAGCTAGGTATTAAAGATAAAGTGGTTTACAATAGTATTCAACGTTGTAAAATGAAAATGAAATACTATTTATTGAAGCGTCTTTATTAGGTTGTATTAACTTATACATAGCGGCGCTTGTTTGACATTTAATGTTAGGTTTATGTATAGTATACTGGTATTAAAATGAGCAAAGGTGAACTGATTTGAAAAAAGTACCTTTAATTTGTGAGGTTTGTGGTACTAGAAATTATAACGTACCGAAAAAAGAAACTTCTGCAACGAGACTAGAAATAAAAAAATATTGTTCGAGATGTAATGCACATACGATTCATAAAGAGTCTAAATAATAGTGAAAGTATTGCTATTAAAGTTAACGGTTAACTAACTGTGAGTATGGAGGTAATTTTGATGGCTAAAGATAAGGGCACAAACAAAGAAAAAGACAGTTTCTTCCAAGGCGTTAAAAGTGAAATGGAAAAAACGAGTTGGCCAACAAAAGAAGAACTTTTTAAATATACTGTAATTGTAGTTTCTACAGTAATCTTCTTTATGGTCTTTTTCTGGGTATTAGATATAGGTATTGGGAATTTGATTGAACTATTTAGATAAGAATAAGGAGTGACAACATGTCTGAAGAGGTTGGCGCAAAGCGTTGGTATGCTGTGCATACGTATTCTGGATATGAGAATAAAGTTAAGAAGAATTTAGAAAAAAGAGTAGAATCAATGAATATGACAGAACAGATTTTTAGAGTTGTCATACCTGAGGAGGAAGAAACACAAGTTAAAGATGGTAAAGCCAAAAAGCAACTTAAAAAAACGTTCCCTGGTTATGTACTTGTAGAACTAGTGATGACTGATGAATCTTGGTATGTAGTACGTAACACACCTGGTGTTACAGGATTCGTTGGTTCAGCTGGAGCTGGTTCTAAACCAAACCCATTATTACCTGAAGAAATGCGATTCATTTTAAAACAAATGGGACTTAAAGAAAAAACAATCGATGTAGAATTAGATGTAGGAGAACAAGTTCGTATTAAATCTGGACCGTTCGCTAATCAAGTTGGAGAAGTTCAAGAAATCGAACCTGATAAATTTAAATTAACTGTATTAGTTGATATGTTCGGCAGAGAAACACCAGTTGAAGTTGAATTTGATCAAATAGAAAAACTATAATCAATTAATTTTGGAAAAACATTGAACAACAAAAAAGATGAAATTTTACTATTGCTTTTTAAGTTGGTTCAGTGTTAAAATAATGTGGTCGCGTTTTTATAGCGCTCATTTCGTCACGAAATGTTTATGAGTGGGAGGGCAAAACTGAGCCCTGTGACCACATCACGATATCAAGGAGGTGCACATCGTGGCTAAAAAAGTAGAAAAAGTAGTTAAATTACAAATTCCTGCAGGTAAAGCGAACCCAGCACCACCAGTTGGTCCAGCATTAGGTCAAGCAGGTGTGAATATCATGGGATTCTGTAAAGAATTCAACGCACGTACACAAGAACAAGCAGGTTTAATCATTCCGGTAGAAATCAGTGTTTATGAAGATCGTTCATTTACATTCATTACTAAAACTCCACCGGCTCCAGTACTACTTAAAAAAGCAGCTGGCGTAGAAAAAGGTTCTGGTGAACCTAACAAAACTAAAGTTGCTACAGTAACTAAAGATCAAGTACGTGAAATTGCTCAAACTAAAATGCAAGACTTAAACGCTGCAGACGAAGAAGCGGCTATGCGTATTATCGAAGGTACTGCTCGTAGTATGGGTATCACTGTACAATAATTAATGAATACAAAGTTAGTTTAATTTTGAAATAAACTGATAGACGATAGCAGGTAACAGAAATGACAACGACAATATTGTCTATGATTAGTCTGGGTGACTAGTAATCTTTCTTAAGATTACTCAAACATTAGACATTCATCTGTTATCTGCTCTTAACTTGTGTTAGGCACAAGTAAGCGTGGGAGGAAATTCCGCTAAAACCACTAAAGGAGGAACAATAAATGGCTAAAAAAGGTAAAAAGTATCAAGAAGCAGCTAATAAAGTTGATCGTACTAAACACTATAGTGTTGAAGAAGCAATCAGCTTAGCTAAAGAAACAAGCATTGCTAACTTTGACGCATCAGTTGAAGTTGCTTTCCGTTTAGGAATTGATACACGTAAAAATGACCAACAAATCCGTGGTGCAGTAGTATTACCAAACGGAACTGGTAAATCACAACGTGTATTAGTATTTGCTAAAGGTGACAAAATCACTGAAGCAGAAGAAGCAGGCGCAGATTACGTAGGTGAATCTGAATACGTACAAAAAATTCAACAAGGTTGGTTCGACTTTGACGTAGTAGTAGCTACACCAGACATGATGGGCGAAGTTGGTAAATTAGGTCGTGTATTAGGACCTAAAGGTTTAATGCCAAATCCTAAAACTGGTACAGTAACTATGGATGTAAAAAAAGCTGTTGAAGAAATCAAAGCTGGTAAAGTTGAATACCGTGCTGAAAAAGCAGGTATTGTACATGCTTCAATCGGTAAAGTTTCATTCAGCGATGAAAAATTAGTTGAAAACTTCAAAACTTTACAAGACGTATTAGCTAAAGCTAAACCATCATCTGCTAAAGGTACTTACTTCAAATCTGTTGCTGTAACTACAACAATGGGTCCTGGAGTTAAAATTGATACTTCATCATTCAAATTATAATTAAGTGTAAACTTATTTAATTATAGAACCTGTGACTTTTCGAATGTCACAGGTTATTGTTATTTATATGGCTCTACGTCAAATCGGACTGATGAGTCCAAATATTGAGATTAAGCAACTTTAAGTTGTTTAATCTCTTTTTTTG
>NZ_JBXARC010000031.1:0-21355 GCF_058807855.1 Staphylococcus sp. GW821-FHT11H10
TATAAAAAAGACAATTTCTATATTATTTCAATAGAAATTGTCTTTTTTCACTTATCCAAGAACTTTATGTCCCGGACCCGTTGGTGCTTTTGTTAATTATTGGTGTTCATGTTGTTTGTTATGATCTTTGTTATGCTCGTTTTTGTCATCCTTCATATGTTGAACAATATGTTGGTTCATGTGAGCCCAACCTTTCCAACCTACGTGAACGACATCACTAAGGACATATTTCTCATAATCTTTATCTGACATATCATACACCTTACCACCATGTGCTACTACAGTTTGATGTATTTTCTTATAGACTGGTTCTCTTGTTGAGCGTTCAATACCTAAGTGGTCATACCATTTACCATTCACCGGTAAAATAACATATTGTACGTCTGCACTTGCATTATGCATTGTATCCACTAACAATGATAAATCATTAAATTCTGGAGAGTTCATTTTAAACTCATATTTACGATGATTCATTGGCTTTTTATGTATAAGTTTTTCCCAATATTCATTACGTATTCCATAATTATTTGATGATGAGCGTTTCTCACCTAACGTCACAGCTTTATCTTGCATTTCCTGCCATGATACATTTGGCTCAGTCACAGGTTTCACATGTGATAATGGCGACTTATCTAATGAGAAGTAAGTTTTAATCGCTTCAATTTTTAATAACTGATTCTCTTTAAAACGAGAAACATAGTTACCATCTACTTCACCGTGATTATTTACGACGTCTTTCAAGAATTCTTTATTCGACGCACTTTTAAAGTGTAATAAGCGTTTGGCGTATCTCTCTTTTAATTCTGAAGGCATATCTTTTTGTTGAAATAACTGATTAATTTGATTTGGTGTTGTACGTGCTGCAAAATCACGATCATTAACACCATGTGTACTAAACCATTGTGGTGAAATAATAAATGTCATCTTTTTCCCTTTTAGTTGATCATATTGACCAGCTAATTCAATTGCATTGATTAAATCTGTATTACCACCCGTACCAATTAGAAAAATTGGTTTAGTATTTTTTCTATGATTTAACGCAAGCGCAGGGTTAAATGGATCTAACTTGTTAAGTTCACTTGACCCATATATTGGATAATATTTATCACTACTAAATAGTTTATTTTGAATGAGCGTACCTTTAAGAACTTGATCGGTTAAAGATATTCTATTATTAGCGACAGCCTTGTTTGTAACTAATCCAGTAAACCAGCTAGCAGGCATTAATACGAAGGCTAGAAATAAAATGCCGCTAATAATAATTGGTAAAAATGGTTTTAATTTCATCGTAATTCTTCTAATGCTTCAACAATTTTGTTTGGAGTTGCCCACTCATCACGATCGAAATCCATGATAGATACTTCAATGCCTAATCTGTTTTGAATCTCAAGTAATAAACCTACCGTTTGGAATGAATCAATAATACCCTCTTCGAATATTTCGACATCAGGGTTCTCTTTTACAACATCATTTTCTGCCACATCAGCTAATAAATCTAATACTTGTTCTTTAAATTCCATAATTTATGACTCCTTTTAAATTAATTTTCCTGAAAAGATTAAAAATCCAAATGCTACAAAATGGAAAGTAATGATAATACTCAACGCTTTAGTAAAACCATTTTGCCAACGTGGTGGATGTTTCTTTCTCCAACGTTCATAGTAACCATAACCAATAAACATTAGTCCATGGTAAATACCATAAACGATATAGAATAACTCTAAACCATGCCACACACCCATGATAAAGAAGTTTAAGAAGAATGCGAAATTAGACATCGCAAATTGACTTTTAAATGTTTTTTTACGTGACATATAGAATAATGTACGCATATAAATACAATCTCTAAACCAGAATGATAATGACATATGCCATCTATTCCAGAAATCTTTAATATTTTTTGCTTTGAAAGGTTGCTTGAAGTTAGGCGGTGTATTAATACCATATAAATAACTTACTGCTACAGCAAACAAGCTATATCCAGCGAAATCAAAGAATAAATAGAAGCTGTAAGCATACATATATAGCCATTTATGCATAAATCCGTCTAGATTCATTAATAATGGAAGAATGGCATAAACATTGATTAAATAAGCGATAATATACTTGTACAAGAATCCTAGCATAATCATATGTATCGCTTTGGCAACCATCTCCCTATATTGTTCACTTGTAGGAACCTTTTTATCGTCTTTAACAAAACGTTTATAGCGATCAATTGGCCCTGAAGACACCGTTGGGAAGAAAGAAATGAATTGGAATAATTTCCCAACTTTGATCTCTTTAATAGATCCATCTCGAATCTCCATAATTAATTGCACACTTTTAAACGTTACATAAGAAATACCTAGGAAACCTACAAATTCTATAAGCTTGTGTTCATGGAAATGAATTTGTTGACCACCTAACCATGAGCTTTGTAATACTTTAACTATCGCTAATGGCAAAATGGATAAAATCATAACAATGACAAATTTGCTAAATGTATTACTCTTCTGTCTTGATTTATAATATCCCATGATTAATAACACTTGCCATATGAGATAAATTACAAAACTAATGAGTTGAATACTTAAATATTTATTACCGAATAAATTATGTTTATCTGATGAAAAGATGACGACAATCATAATTGCAGTACTTAAACCGTTATAAATATAGCTTCGCTTACCTAAAAATCCGAGTATGATGACTGGTAAAAGTACTATAATTGCAACTAAGAAGAAGGTAAACGTGCCATATGGAATCATGCGTTAATATCCTCTGCGACTTGTTTACGATCAAGCTTTCCGTTTGACGTTAATGGTAACTGTTTCATCCAAACAAATTTTCTCGGAATCATATATTCAGGTAAGCGAGATTTTAGTTCAGATTTAATTTGTCTTGTCATTTCTAAATCATCTCTAACTTCTTCAGTCGGAACGACAGCACCGATTAAATGTATTACTTTATTATTTTTATATACTGGAACGACAACAGTTTCTCTAACAAACTCTGATTGTCTAAGTTGCGTTTCAATTTCTTCCAATTCCATTCGGTAACCGTTAAGTTTAATTTGGAAATCAATTCTTCCTTGAATGAACCATTGTCCATCTTTCTCGATGGCTTTATCACCCGTATGATATATACGAAGTCCATCTTCAAAGTTAAATACCGCATCGGTTTTTTCTTTGTTATCTAAATACCCAAGACTAACACTATTACCTTTAATAACAAGTTCGCCTTCGTCTGTTGTAAACAATGATGTGTTAGGTCTTGAAACACCAACAGGTAGCGGGTTATAAGCTTCAATTACTTCAGGTGTCAATTTAATACCTGTAACAGCTACTGTCGCTTCCGTAGGTCCATACGTGTTATAAACCACTGCACTTGGATATCTATCTAAAAGTGCTTTCGCAGTTCTATGAGGTAAGATTTCTCCACAGAAGAAGAAATGATTCAAGCTTGGGTAACTTGATTCGTTAAGGTTAGGTAATAGCAAGCACATTTCCATAAATGATGGTGTAGATACCCATGCATTGATTGGTGTATTAACTAACATTTCATTGAGTAATTTAGGTTTATTGATCATTTCTTTATCTACTAAATTAAGTGTGCCACCTGATGTTAAACAAGGATAAATTGCCATGACTGATAAATCGAACGAGAATGGTGCTTGATTTAACCACTCTTGTGAACCTTCTGATTCATTAAGTGATACCATCCATTCTGCAAATTCTATTAAACTTGCATATTCGATCTGAACACCTTTAGGCTCACCTGTTGAACCAGATGTAAAAATAGTATATACAACATCCGTTAATCCCATTTGACTGTCAAATAGTGTTGGATTATCAGAATCTTGGATACTTTGAATTGTAAGTTCTTGTATATTGGAATGATTTAATTGTGTATCTGATGTGTTAAATATAATGTCCGGTTGTACTTTATTTATAATCATATTCACACGTTCACTTGGTACTGAAGTGTCAATAGGTACATAGCCACAACCTGCTTTGATAGCACCTATCATTCCTACTAACATGTAAGGTGACATATGTCCATAAACGATTAACGGCTTATGATTATCTTGTAATAGATGCGCTAATTTACTAGATTCATCCATTAATTGTTGATATGTTAATTCTTCATCTTTATGTCTAACTGCTACACGTTCAGGATTACTTTGACCGAAGTCATTTATTAAATTTATGATATCTGTCATAATTAGACTCCTTATTAAAATTCATTGTAAATGAAATTATTATGTGTATCGCCGGAACCATAAATTAGGTACAGCGCAATAAATATCGCTAAATATAAAAGTGTTAATAAATAAGGTTTAGCTTTCTCATAATATTGCATCATCTTATGATTATTCTCTTTCAATGCACTATTGCACCTCACTATCATTTCAAATATCGGAGTGAAGTATTAGTCTTACTCCTGAGTTAAAACCGAATTCCCGAAAACAAAACAAAATTCATTAAATATAATTTTTATATATTATACATTCATCTTATTATAATTAAAATTTGATTTTAAGGCAAATTAAATTTTCCACTTCAAACTATTGTGCTAATGATACTAAATTAACACTTAAAAAAATTAATAAGATTTTATGCGTTAATGTTACTATCAACAACACTGCATTAGTGGCAATGATGAATTCAAATGACAATAATTATATTAGTACCAAATAGTTAGCTTAACAATTACATACGGTATAACAAAACTGTTAGTTATAATAAAAGAACCTCTATCGTTCATGGTTAAATCTTTACCTAAACGTTAGAAGTTCTTTAAAATTTATTTATTAGTAATAGGAGTCAACGGTTTTTCACCTTTTAATATCGCAACAATGTTATCAACACATAATTGAATCATTCGATCTCTAGTTGCTACAGAAGCACTACCTATATGCGGTAATATGACTGCTTTCTCCATTTTCAAGAGAGGGTGATCAAGTTTAATAGGTTCCTCACGTAAGACGTCTAAACCACATCCACCAATTTCATGATTGTTCAATGCATCAATTAGAGCATCCTCGTCTACAATAGCACCGCGACCGATATTAATAAAGATTGCATCGTTTTTCATTTTAGAAAATGCATCTTTATTAAACTTATTCTCAGTTTCAGGCGTCAATGGAGCAGTACAAACGACAAAATCACTCTCTTCTAATAATGTATCAAAGGATACATAACTTGCATTAAGTTCTGATTCTGCATCTTCATGTCTTGAACGATTATGATACAAGATAGTTGTATTAAATCCTTGAAGTCGACGAGCAAAGCTCTTTCCAATATCACCCATACCATAAATACCTACAGTTGAACCATGAACATCTTTACCTGACAATAAGTATGGTCCCCAACTTTTCCATTGGCCATCTTGTACATATTTTTCCGCTTCAACAATACGTCGTGCCACAGTTAACATTAACGTAAATCCTAATTCGGCTGTTGTTTCCGTAAGTACTTGAGGTGTATTAGTAACGACAATTTCTTTGTCTTCAGCTAACTTAACATCAATGTTGTCAAAACCAACTGCCATATTTGCGATTACCTTTACATGTTTAGCATGTTCAAGACATGTGGCATCAATCTTTTCACTTAATGTGATGAAACATGCATCAACATCTTCTAATTCTTTTAAAAATTGCTCTCTAGGCATAGGTTCAAATGCTTCTTCCCACATTTTAACGTCGCCGAACTGTTCCAATTGCTCTATGAAATGATCTGGAATTTGACGCGTGACTAGAATTTTAACCATGTCGTGCCACCCCTCTTTTTATTTTTGGGCATTTTTTTCTAATTCTGAAATTGCTACATTTAAGTCTTTAAATGAATATGTAGGTTGTTGGTCTTTTTCTTTTAGTTCTTCATAAGTCGTTACACCAGTTTGTACATGAATTGTGTCAACACCGACATTAATACCAGACATGATATCGGTATCATACAAATCGCCAACCATTGCTACGTCTGATTTATCTAATTTCAAGATGTCTAAAGCAATATCCATAATGACTGGCTCCGGTTTACCAATAAATTGTGGTGCTTGACCTGTAGATACACTAACTACACTTGTAATCGCACCATTACCTGGTAAGAAGCCACGTTCTTTAGGAATCGATACATCAGGGTTCGTTGAAATAAATCTTGCACCCTTACGTACTGCAAGCGTTGCCACAGCTAATTTTTCGTAAGTAACGTTTTCATCTAAACCAATCGCAACATAATCAACGTTTTCATCATCTTTTACAGTTAATCCAGCTTCAGTTAGAGCTGTGCGTAAGCCATTGCCGCCAAGCATGTATACCGTAGCATCACTTTTCTCATCTGAAATATAATTTGCTGTTGCTAAGGCAGATGTTACAACTTCCTCAGGTTTCGCATCAATATTCATTTCTTTTAATTTTTGCGTTACCTCTTCAGGCGTCTTTGTAGAGTTGTTTGTAACATATAAATGCGGGATTTGATGATTGTTTAAGTAATCAATAAATTGTGCTGCACCATCGATTTCATCTGTACCTAGATACATAGTTCCATCTAAGTCGATTAAATAACCTTTATAATTCTTCATTACTTGTTGTCTCCTTTTCCAAAAGCGGTAACTGGAACATTCTCTTTCTCAAGGAACAGAGTTACCTCTTGAATAAACTGTTCATAATAAAGCAAAGCCTCGTCAAATAATGGCTGAATCTTGCTGTTATCAAGTTCTGTATAATGGTGTGCGAACTGCTTTCTAACGTCAACTGTTTCATTAACATGTTGTTGAGTAGATTTCGAAATAACACCTTCTAGTTCAAGAATATCAATGACATCTTTATAATTTCCTGGATCTCTCAAGATAAAACCATCAATAATCATATTACCTATATCCACAGATGATTCAATTAACATTTGTGCGATACGTTCAAATGCATAATGATTTCCTTTATTCGATTCATAATCTTTAATTAATTGATTTAAGTAAGTTAATTTTAAAGTAAGCTGATCTTTATCTACAAAATACATATCCTTCACCTCTTAATATGTCTATCATATCACAGTTTTGCATAGGTCTTCATTTGTCGTTATACTTAATTAAAAATACAAGATAAAAGGAGTTCTACTCTTATGATAGATATGTACTTATATGATGATGAAGAACAAAGCCAAGTACAGTTTGTAGGCTTTGTAGGTGAACATAGCCGATATGATTTAATGCACGTTCAAACAGATCGTCATTACGGTAAGACACTTGTGCTAAATATGCAAACAAACAAATTCGGTATTATCGGGACAGATGATATTGAAGAAGAAGGATATATCGCGCATATTTTAGGTGTGAGTCAAGAAGAAAGTGATGAAATCATTGAATATCTTAATCAAGTCATTCAATAATTACTATTTTAAAAGCTGTGAAAAAATCCCTTATCTTAGATTTCTTCACAGCTCATTTTATTTATTATATAGTTACTCATCTTGGTGCTTAACTTCCTGAATGGTAGGTTTAATTTTAACATCATGTAATTTATCTTCAGAATCAGACAAAATAACATCCTCTTCATCATGATTTAATTGTTGTACCTCTTTGTTAGATAAATGACGTAATACAAAATAAGGACAACCGAAATTGCAATATTCTAATATATAATCTTGAATACTCGAAAAACGTTTCGTGATTTCAGCTTTTTTATTCGTATCCTTATAAAAACCTTTTAATCGTAGCTGATCATATCCAAAATCCCCTACAATAAAATCATACTTATCTAATATATCTGAATATCTCGATGCAAATAATTCTTCATCAAAGCATGATCTATATTCTTCAATGATTTCAAAATATTGTTGACCTATCTTAATCATAATTTGTCACCTTTAACTCGTATAATAAAAACTTAGATTACACAATTCAATTTAAAATGTGCAACCTAAGTCTCTAAAAACTTAATCTAAACTGTTTAATTGTTCAAATTAATTTTGTTGTAATTTTTCTTCACCTAGACGGTGTTTTTCTTTAGCCGCTTCATTTACTTGTTCGTCGGCATGATAAGAACTACGTACCATTGGGCCAGCTTCACAGTGTTTAAAACCTTTGTCCATAGCTACTTTTCTTAATTTACCAAATTCTAATGGTGTATAGTATTTTTCAACTTTTAAATGCTTACGTGATGGTTGTAAATATTGACCAATTGTTAAAATGTCTACATCATTTGCACGAAGATCATCCATTGTTTCATAAATCTCTTCAATCGTTTCTCCTAAACCAACCATTAAGCTTGATTTAGTAGGAATATCTGGTTGCAATTCTTTAGAACGACGTAAGAACTCTAATGTTCTTTCATATGTTGCACGTGCACGAACTCTTGGTGTTAAACGACGTACTGTTTCGATATTATGGTTTAAGATATCAGGTTTAGAAGCCATTAATGTTTCAAGTGCTTCATAGTCACCACCCATGTCTGATGGTAAGATTTCAATTGTAGTGAATGGATTACGTTCACGTACTTTACGTACTGTTTCAGCATATACGTTAGAACCTGCATCTCTTAAGTCATCACGTGCAACTGCAGTGATAACAACGTGTTTTAAATTCATTAACTCAACTGATTCTGCAACACGTTCTGGTTCATTTAAGTCTAGTTCATTAGGTAATCCAGTTTTAACTGCACAGAAACGACATGCTCTTGTACATACTGCACCTAAAATCATAAATGTAGCAGTACGTCTAGCACCCCAACATTCATGTATATTTGGACACTTTGCTTCTTCGCAAACAGTGTGTAAGTTCTTTTCACGCATCATCTTCTTGAGGCCAATATAGTTTTCGTTCGTGTTAAGCTTAATTTTCAACCAATCTGGTTTACGTAAGATTTCTTCATTTTTAGTAGCCATAACCACGTATACCCTCCTGTATAATATATCTTTTCCTATTATAACGAAATTTACATTAAATTAAAACGTAATAAACCACAAATTTCAACCTTGAATTTAATTCTATTCTATACATAATTTATTTGTGTTATTCTATTGCAGTCTCAATAACTTATCTTTAAAGATATCTCTAAGGAACTGAGGCATAATATAATCAATTGACTTCCCTTTCAATATAGGGAAATATCTACCAAACGTATACATATCAACTGTTCCTAAAGTGTATATTTTATCATCAACTACCGCTTCACCATTAACAAAGAATCTATTTTCTGACTGGATAAAACCGCAATTATATAAAATATAGCCTCCAAATATATCTCCTCTAAAACCTAGTCCTTGAGCATGTTCATGCATATATTCTTGCTTCTGACTTTTTTCAATTACTTTTTTCAATTCACTACCTGTCAAACGTACGCGCACTAGATTAATTGGATGTGGCAACATTTTATGAATATCATATTCCGTTAGTCTATCCGCTTCAATTCCTTTTACAATTAAACCAGCATTTATGATAGTACAATCTGTATTAGTAAATTCAAATACACTTTCAGCTAATAAATAAGTCGTTTTAGTAATGACATCTGTTTTACTATTTAAGTTGATAGGATAATCAATCACCGGTTCACTCATCAATGCCTTTCCTTCTGACTCATAATCTGTTTCAACCATAGGTAATGTTTCAACCGGATAAATAATCGCTTCTTTACTAACAACCTTTTTATTTTCAATAGTTAAATTAACTTCACCTAAATAATAACCATATTTACCAGCAGCTGCCATAAGTACGCCATTATTCATTTCACCCTCATCAAAATGATGGTGTGTATGACTCCCAAAAATCACATCAATTTCAGGAATCTCTTGGCATAACTTTTCATCAAAAAAGATGCCTACATGACTCATCACAATAAGTACATCATAATTACCCTGTTGATTAGCGATTTCATCTTTAATCGCTTCTAAAGGATCCGTTACAATCCAATCAAGAGCTCTGTAAAATGGTGTGAAAGGTGCTGTTGCCGCTACAAATAAAATACGTACGCCTTCAATTTCTTTAATACATGATGAGGCTATGTTATGAGGTAACTTCCCTTCTTCATCGATAACATTTGTACAAATGACGTTAAATGTCGCATTATTATATAAATTATTTAATGCTTCATGAGAGATGGTCATACCTTCATTATTACCTATCGTCGCAATATCACACTGAGCCTCATTAAGCAAGTCGATATTCTTGCGACCTATCGTTGCTTGAGTCACTGGTGCTGATAAATCCACATGGTCGCCTATATCTAAATAGAGTGAGGGATGTTGAAGTTTGGGTCTATGTTCTGCCATATAAGATGTTATACGTGCATATTCGTTTAAATGACTATGAATATCGTTCGTGTGAAAAATGGTTAACTTCACTTAAATTCCCCCTATATTTATTTAAAGAAAAGATTTAATAATTAAGTATACACCCATTATCAACATAACCGTACGTAATAGCGTTACAACAGTTTCAGATTTAATCGAGTGGTTAACACGTACTCCAATTTGGGCGCCGATATAACTTGAAATAATAAGAATTATAGAATATGACCATGCAACATGTCCTTGTAAAATGTGACCTATAGAACTCATAACACTTGAAAAGAAAATCATCATCATGCTTGTACCAACTGCAACGTGTGGTGGAAATCTGAAAACAATTAACATTAGTGGTGTCATTAATGCGCCACCACCAATTCCGAATAGACCTGTTAAAATACCAATGAACAGTGTCGCAACAAATGCAAATAAAGGTGGTACGCTATAGTGATATGTCTTTCCTTCAGAATCAACATACGTTTTACGATATTTCTCTTTATCAAAAATCTTAAACGGTTTGATTTTATGTCTCACCATTAAAATAATTGAAACAATAATCATAAAAATACCGAAGTATAAATTGAAAGACTCTAAAGTAAGATATCTACTTAAAAACGAACCTAACAATGAACCTGGTAATAATCCAAACAAGAAGATAGAACCATTTTTAATATCTACCTGCTTCGTCTTTAAGTAGCCTAAGGATGAAGATAAGCCTGTGACGATTAGAATCACCGATGATGTTCCTATCGCTATTTGTGGTGTAATACCATGTAAAACATCGTGTGTAACGCCCAAGTATACCAGTGTTGGAACAATAATGATCCCACCACCAATACCTACTAATGACCCTAAAATAGCAGAGAAAAGGCCGATAAGCACTAATAAAATAATTGTCACTAACATTATATTTCGCCTCTTAGAATAATTTTAATTGTTGCGGAGCTAAACCTGTGTATTCAATATCTAACATATCCTGATATGTTTTAGCGTTTTGAGCAGCATGCCCACCCGAGTTATTATTAAATACGACATAAACCTTTTTAGCTTTTTGTTCTATAATTCTAACTTTATTAGCTAAATCGGTAAGCTCTTCTTTGTTGTAGTTATATAAGTATCTCACATCACGCCACTCTTGGTCGGTCATGTCTTTTTTGGTCCAGCCTTGTCTATTTCTTCCATGATAGCGTACAAAAGCCGTCTCAGTAGTAATACGATTAACTAGTGGTATTGAGCCTTCGCGCACTTGTGGCTCATCTACTACTGAATGGATAATGTGGTGCTCAGTTAAAAATGACAGCGTTTGTTCCTTAAATTGATCGTTAAACCATGATTGATGTCGAAACTCGACACAAATCGGTACATCATCCAATTGTTGACGAACATACAAGATATATTTGATATTTTGTGCCGTACAATCAAACCAAGGTGGAAATTGAACTAAGACCATAGCTAGTTTGTGATGATCTATAAGTGGTTGTAGCATTTGTTTGAATTGCTCGAATAATTCACTTCTTGTTTCTGCGTAATCTTTATAATCTGCATGTAGTGTAAGTGCTTGATGAATCTTCACTATAAATTCAAAACGATCAGGTGTTTCTTTAATCCATTTCATGATATTTCTTTCAGGTTGGATGGCGTAGTAAGATGCATCAAGTTCAACGATTGGAAAGTGACTAGCGTATGTTTGCAACTTATCTGATTGTCGTTCTAAATCCTCATATAAAGAATCGTGATCTCCCCATCCAGTAAGACCTATATTTATCATTTTTATCACCAGCTATATGATACCATATTCAATTTTATGATATCACTTGTTCTATATCATCTTTACATTATCTTATTATTTTCGGAAATGTTGCATTCTCATGCACACTCTATTTTTCTAAAAATCATCGAACAACCGTTAATAATGTTTTTACTTGTTCAACAAGTCGATCCATCAATTGATTGACATGTTGTGACGTAGCTAAACGTGGCGATTGACCACTCCACATATGCGTCCATTCACGATGCCCTGTGGAAGCGGCTGTCTTTCTAATAGAATTAGTTAGTTGATTTTGTACAGGATATGGCGGTATGTTCCCTTCGTATTGTTTCATCGTCTCTACAAATTCATTGTTGATACCGCGTGCTGATTTACCACTAAATACGTCAGTGACTATTGTATCAGTCTCTTTACTATGAAGCACTGCTTGTTTAACTAATTGATTTGCTCCACTTTCTTCAGTAGTTAAGAAAGCGGTTCCCATTTGTACACCTTGTGCACCTAGTATCTGACTAGCTAATATACCACGACCATCCATAACACCACCTGCAGCAACAACTGGTATCGATACATGATCAACTATCTGTGGTATTAAACTCATTGTTCCTATGAGCGGTTCACGCTGATTGTTGGTTGTTAAAAATGACCCCCTATGTCCACCTGCTTCACTGCCTTGAGCAACTACAATATCCATACCTGCATGCTCATTTGCAATTGCCTCATCTACAGTAGTAGCTGTACCAATTAAAGTAATTTTAGCACCTTTTAATTGTTCAATGATTTCTTTTGACGGGATACCAAAGGTGAAACAACATACTGGTACTCTATATTTAATCACAGTTTGAATTGCACTTTTAAATTGTTGTTCTTCAGAAATATTGACTACTGGCTCTTCAAGATTTAATGCCTTACGATAGGGTTTCAGCCAAGCATTCATATGTTCGACTTGTTCATTAGTGTATGATTGATGACTTGGTACAAACAAATTCACACCAAATGGTTGTGATGTTAATCCTTGCACTTTTTGAATTTCTTGCTCTAACTTTTTTGTAGTAAAGTAGCCCGCTCCAATACAGCCTAAACCACCTTTATTACTTACAGTTGCAACAAGTTCCGCAGTTGTACTACCAGCCATACCTGCTTGAATAATAGGATATTGAATATTTAAAGATTGCGTTAGTTGATTGTTATACCACATTTAAAATCACCTTTTCTTTATTTTAGGGTAATTACTATGCTTATTTCTCTTAAATAATTATTCAAAGTATTCCCTACTCCCATTTTCAGTAAACTTTGCTAATTTTTGAAAAAATAAAAGCAAGGACTGAACTTATGTAAAGTTAGCCTTGCTTATAAAATGATGATTTTACAATAGTGCACTTGTTAAAAAGATAATTATTTAATTATGCAGACATCACATATTTATGTATTTCAAAAAGATATTTAAAATTAGGAAAGTTTCTAAATTTGATACTTATCTAATTATTAATTTTTAAATCGAAATCAAAAATAAAAATTGCCATAAACACAAAATCATTGGTCGAAATACTAGACCGGGAAATTTGCCTCTTTTATTCCATAACACTACGTCAACAATGAAATAAATGACAATTAAAAACGCTGAGATTAAAAACATAAAGCCTCCAAACCCTAACAAATTATCAGTAGTTTTGGTCAATTCTTGCGCCATCATCCATTCCTTACTATGTATAAATCTTACTTTAGTTGACCAAGCAACTATTAGAAAAGCAGCTCCAATTGAACCTGACCATGCAATTATATTAGCCGATTGCAATTCGTCTTTCATATCTTTCATTTCTTGCTTGGTAACTTTGTTAGTTTTACCGTGTCCAGTTTTCACAAATTCTATTTTTGTTTTGAATGGCCGTTTTACCAAATAATGACTCGATAAATAACACATCAATAGGAACGGAAGAAGTGTTGCGACAAAAACCAAGTTGTAAGTATGGATATCTTCCCCTGTAAAATGTATTAGCAATTCAAGTAATGATGAATAAAATAAAAATATTCCTAAATACCAAATCTTCTTTTTCTTTTGAATCTGCCTTAGACTGATCATTGCTATAAAGATTAAGCCAATTGAACCTAAAAATATAGCAAGATATTCAATAATGATAATCAAAGAATACCAATTCGCATAAAAGTCAAACATTGTAGAGTCCTCTCAAAACATGTATTTTGATAAATCAATTACTTTTTTTAATATTATATATAAATATATCATAATAAAAATAAATAATTAATATAAATAAGTGTTAACTATTTTGAGATATAAAAAAGCACCAAAGCATTCACTTAGTTAGAACACTTTGGTACTTGTGATTGTTATTAAGAAAAAGTTAATAGTATGAGTTAAAATTAACCGATACTACCTTCCATTTCAAATTTGATTAAGCGGTTCATTTCTACTGCGTATTCCATTGGTAATTCTTTAGTGAATGGTTCAATGAAGCCCATAACGATCATTTCTGTCGCTTCTTCTTCTGAAATACCACGGCTCATTAAGTAGAATAATTGTTCTTCTGATACTTTAGAAACTTTCGCTTCATGTTCTAATGAAATATTGTCATTGAATACTTCATTATAAGGAATAGTATCTGAAGTAGATTCGTTATCTAAAATTAAAGTATCACATTCAATATTAGAACGTGCACCTTTCGCTTTACGTCCGAAGTGAACGATACCACGATAAATAACTTTACCACCATTTTTAGAAATAGATTTAGATACGATTGTTGAAGATGTGTTTGGTGCTTTATGAATCATTTTAGCACCAGCATCTTGTACTTGACCTTTACCAGCAAAGGCGATAGATAATGTACTACCTTTCGCACCTTCACCTAAAAGAACACAGTTTGGATATTTCATCGTTAACTTAGAACCTAAGTTACCGTCAACCCATTCCATGTTACCATTCTCATGAACAAACGTACGTTTTGTAACTAAGTTATAAACGTTGTTAGCCCAGTTTTGAATTGTAGTATAACGTACGTGTGCATCTTTATGAACGATGATTTCAACTACTGCTGAGTGTAATGAACTTGTTGTATAAACAGGTGCAGTACAACCTTCAACGTAGTTTACTGAAGCACCTTCATCAGCAATAATTAATGTACGTTCGAATTGACCCATGTTCTCTGAGTTAATACGGAAGTATGCTTGTAATGGTGTATCTAATTTAACATTCTTAGGTACATAGATGAATGAACCACCTGACCATACTGCTGAGTTTAATGCTGCGAATTTGTTATCAGCTGCTGGAACAACAGAAGCAAAGTATTCTTTAAATAGTTCTTCGTTTTCACGTAAAGCACTATCAGTATCTTTAAAGATGATACCTTTTTCTTCTAATTCTTTTTCCATATTATGATATACAACTTCTGATTCATATTGAGCAGAAACACCTGCTAAATATTTTTGTTCAGCTTCTGGAATACCTAATTTATCAAATGTACGTTTAATTTCTTCAGGCACCTCGTCCCATGAACGTTGAGTATGCTCTGAAGGTTTAACGTAGTATGTGATGTCATCAAAGTTTAATTCTGATAAATCGCCACCCCATTGAGGCATTGGCATTTTGTAGAATAATTTTAAAGCTTTTAATCTGAAGTCGAGCATCCATTCAGGCTCTTCCTTCATTTTTGAAATTTCTCTAACGATATTTTCTGTTAAACCACGTTCTGATCTGAAAATGGAAACATCCTCATCGTGGAAACCATATTTATAATCTCCAACATCAGGTGCTTTTTTAGCCATTTCAATCACTCCTTAAATATATTTAAAACGACGTGCGTGAGATTTTTAATATTCATTATTGTCTATTGCCATTGTAACAATATGCAACCTTCATAAAAAGTCAAAAGTGTAAAAAGTTAAAGTTGGACTTTAGAAATTGCTATCTATCATCACTATAAAGTTTCACATACGACTAAAGTTTACTCTTCTGTCGTACCTTCTGCTTTACCTTCCTTTTCAACTGTTCCTTTTTCAAGTGCTTTCCAGGCTAATGTTGCACACTTGATGCGTGCTGGGAATTGAGATACACCTTGTAGTGCTTCAATATCTCCCATTTCTTCAGTGATTTCATAGTCTTCACCAAGCATCATCTTAGTAAATTCTTGACTCATTTGCATTGCTTCACCTAGAGAATGACCTTTTACCGCTTCAGTCATCATAGATGCACTAGACATCGAAATAGAACAACCTTCTCCTTCGAATTTAGCATCATTAATAATGCCGTTTTCAATATCAAACGTTAATCTAATGCGGTCACCGCAAGTAGGATTGTTCATGTCTACAGTCATTGAGCCATTGTCCAAAACGCCTTTATTTCTAGGATTCTTATAATGATCCATAATTACAGATCGATAAAGTTGATCTAAATTATTAAAATTCATAAGAGAAAAACTCCTTCGTTTGTTTCAATGCTTCAACAAGTTGGTCTACATCTTCTTTAGTATTGTATACATAGAAGCTTGCACGTGCAGTAGATGATACATTCAACCATTTCATTAACGGTTGTGCACAATGGTGTCCAGCTCTTACAGCAACACCTTCTGTATCTACTGCTGTAGCAACATCATGTGGGTGGATATCAGCCAAATTAAATGTGATAACACCGGCACGACGTTCTTTTGGAGGACCATAAATTTCAAGTCCTTCAATAGATGACATTTGTTCATAGGCGTATTCTGTTAATGCTTTTTCATGTTCATGAATAGCATCAAAGCCTAATTTCTCAATGTAGCGAATGGCTTCACCTAATCCAATTGCTTGAGCGATAATAGGTGTACCAGCTTCAAATTTAGTAGGTAAATCTGCCCATGTAGCGTCATATTTACTTACAAAGTCAATCATATCTCCACCAAATTCAGCTGGTTCCATTTCTTTTAATAAATCACGTTTACCATATAACACACCGATGCCAGTAGGTCCTAACATTTTATGACCACTGAAACTGAAGAAATCAGCGTCTAAATCTTGAACATCTATTTTCATGTGAGGTGCTGATTGTGCACCATCGACACTAATAATTGCACCATGCTCATGAGCAACTTTAGCGATTTCTTTGATATCATTAATTGTACCTAACACATTAGATACATGTGCAATCGCTACAATTTTAGTATTATCATTTATTGTCGCTTTAACATCCTCAAGTCTTAATTCACCCTCATCTGTCATAGGAATGAATTTTAATGAGGCATTTTTACGTTTAGCTAATTGTTGCCATGGAACAATATTGGCATGGTGCTCCATTTCAGTAACAACAATTTCGTCGCCTTCTTCAACATTGGCATCTCCGTAACTGCGCGCAACAATATTAATTGCTGCAGTTGTTCCTCTAGTAAAGATGACTTCTTCAAAGTATTTAGCGTTAATGAAACGTCTTACAGTCTCACGAGCACCTTCGTATCCGTCAGTAGCAAGTGAACCAAGTGTATGAACACCACGGTGTACATTTGAATTATAACGTTTATAATAATCATCCAATACGTTCAACACTTGAACAGGTGTTTGACTGGTAGCTGTAGAATCAAGGTATGCTAATCTTTTTCCATTAACTTTTTGATCTAATATTGGAAAATCTTTGATGATTTCCTCAACATTTAATGAAGTTTCGGCCACTTTTTTCACGACCTTTCTAATATTAAAAATCTCTTTTAGATTTATATGTTTATTTATTTACTTTAAGTTCAATTACTTCTCTTAATTGACGTTTAACGTCTTCAATTGGTAATTCACGTACTACAGGATCTAAGAAACCATGAATTACTAATCGTTCAGCTTCTTTTTGAGAAATACCACGACTCATTAAGTAGTAAAGTTGCTCAGGGTCAACTCGGCCAACAGACGCTGCGTGTCCTGCTTCTACATCATCTTCATCAATTAATAAGATTGGATTCGCATCGCCTCTCGCATTCTCAGAAAGCATTAAGACACGTGACTCTTGGTTAGCGATAGATTTCGTACCGCCATGTTTAATATATCCAATACCATTAAATACAGATGATGCATTTTCACGCATAACGCCGTGTTTTAAAATGTAACCATTAGTTTCTTTACCGTATTGAACAATTTTAGATGTTAAGTTGATTTTTTGGTCACCAGTACCGACAACAACTGATTTAAGTTCACTTGTTGAACGGTCACCAATTAAATTAGTTGTATTATCAATGATTTGACTACCTTCATTCATTAGACCTAATGCCCAATTAATTGATGCATCTGCTGCAGTAGTACCACGACGAATGATATGACCAGTAAATCCTTTATCTAAATAGTCAACTGAGCCATAAGTGATATTTGAATTAGCACCGGCAATAACTTCTGAAACAATATTTAATTGGTTACCTTCACCACTTGCAGTTGATAAATAGTTCTCAACATACGTTACTTCAGCGCTTTCCTCAGTAACAATGATCACGTGGTTAAAGAAACTAGCATTATCATCATCATGTAACACAACATATTGAATTGGATCTTCAACAACTACATTTTTAGGCACATAAACAAACACGCCACCATTAATTAAAGCTGTATGCAATGCAGTTAAACGATGTTCATCAACACTCACTGCATCTGTCATTAAATATTTTTGAACTAACTCCCCGTGATTAATTAAAGCTTCTGATAATCCTTCAATTATCACACCATTTTTTTGTGCTTGATCTGATACTTGAGTATAAGCTAAAGCATTATTATGTTGAACAACTAAATTTTTAGTGTTTTCAACGTCTATAATTTTTTTAATAGCTTCTGGAAGCTCTGATAAATTACTGAAAGATTGACCTTTAACTTCATGTTGTTTAAATGAATCAAAGTCCCATTTTCTTAATTTAGTTTTATCTGGTTTTGGCATTTCTAAAGTTTCTGTTAATTTCAACGCTTTTTGACGTAACTCAGCCATCCAAGAAGGTTCATTGTGCGCTTTAGAATAATCAACAAGTTGTTCCTCAGAAATGTTTAAAGTTTCAGTTGTCATAACTCTCTTTTCCTCCTACTTGATGAAAAATTTTAGCGACTGTAGATATTTCGTATACTTAAATGATTAAGTTTATACGATGTCTAAGTCTCACATATTTAATCGTTGATATTAATGCAATGTTTCACATTAACACCATGTTTCTAGTTTCATCATTTAAAATAAACGATTGCTAGATTATTCTTTAGCACCGAATTCTTCTTTAACCCATTCATAACCTTCTTCTTCAAGACGTTTAGCTAGTTCAGGACCTCCTGATTTAACTACTTTACCACCGTACATAACATGTACTTTGTCTGGTGTGATGTAGTTTAATAAACGTTGATAGTGTGTAATCATTAAAGCACCAAATTCTTCGCCACGCATTTCGTTGATACCTTTAGATACAACTTTTAATGCGTCAATGTCTAAACCTGAGTCGATTTCATCTAGGATGGCAAATTTTGGTTCTAACATCATTAATTGTAAGATTTCGTTACGTTTTTTCTCACCGCCAGAGAAACCTTCATTTAAGTAACGTTGTGCCATATCTTTATCGATATCTAAGAAATCCATTTCTTTATCTAATTTTTTGATAAATTGCATTAAGTTGATTTCTTGTCCTTCTTCACGTTTCGCGTTAATAGCTGAACGCATGAAGTCAGCATTTGTCACACCAGTAATTTCTGATGGATATTGCATTGCTAAGAACAGACCAGCTTTTGCTCTTTCATCAACTTCTAATTCTAAAATATTAACGCCATCTAGTAACACTTCACCTTGAGTTACTTCGTATGATGGATGTCCCATAATCGCTGATGATAATGTTGATTTACCAGTACCATTTGGTCCCATAATTGCATGTATCTCACCTGTATTAATAGTTAAATTAACACCTTTTAAAATTTCTTTATCTTCAATAGACACATGTAGGTCTTTAATTTCTAATGTTGATGACATTTATATTCCCTCCGTAAAATATAAAGTTTTCTTAACTAGTTTATAATAATTTTAATTTGTAGTCAAAAAGACTTTGTGTACTTTAATACACTTCATTATAACGTAAATAGCCCTTAATATAAACTTATTAAAACTCTAAATTATAGTGATTATCTATCTAAAATAATTTTTATTTGATACTCAATTTTTTCTCGCAACTGATAATCAAAGGCTTATTGTTCTCAATAGAAATATTTCCGACACAAATGTTATTAATTTAGCGCGATTTTTATAAAAATTATATTTTTACAAACTGAATATTTTATAATTATTCAAAATTCTGTTATGATGCTATTTAATTGAAAGGAGACATTCATGCAAAATTTTAAATGGATAAATATATTAAAAGGGTTTGGTATGGGAACAAGCGATTTAGTTCCTGGAATAAGTGGAGGAACCATTGCCTTACTATTAGGCATATATGATGGATTCATTTCTTCAATTAGTGGCTTATTCTCAAAACGATTTTGGCCTAGTTTAAAGTTTTTACTTCCTATTTTAATAGGTATGGCTTTAGCTATCGGTATATTAAGTAATCTAATCAATTATTTATTAGAACATCACCAAGTAATTACAATGTTCTTCTTTACCGGTTTAATTATTGGTATCATCCCTTATTTACTAAGAACTGTAAAATTTAATAAAACGTTTAAAGCAAAACATTATAGCATTATGGTAGTAGGCATTATCATTTTAGTAGTAATTACATTAATGAATTCAGGTAATCAAAGTGCTGATACATCACTAGATTTATCATTCGGTCTTATTATTAAATATTTCTTAGCTGGTGCGTGTGCTTCAAGCGCAATGTTATTACCTGGTATTTCCGGATCGTTTATGCTACTAGTATTTGGTGCTTATGGAACAATTATGTTAGCCATTGCTGATTTAGTTAAATTGAATTTCGATGGCCTACCATTATTAATTGTTGTAGGATTAGGTGTGTTAGCAGGGTTTTTATTATCAAGTCGTATTATTAAATACTTCTTACATCATCATTTCTATACCACATTCGCATTAATAACTGGATTCGTTATCGGCTCCATATATGCTGTATTCCCTGGTCTTCCTCAAACTGGTATTGAGTGGACACTTTCAATCATCACTTTAATCATTGGATTTGCAGCTAGTTATTGGATTGGTCAAATTACTGATGATAATGTGTAATTAATTTTAAAATATTATATAAATATTTATAATGAAACGGACCCATAAGGTTAATCTAATGGGCCCGTTTTTCTGTTAAATTAAAATTCATTTTAAATTGAAAGAGTCCGGGACATAAAGTTCTTGGATAAGTGAAAAAAAGACAATTTCTATTGAAATAATATAGAAATTGTCTTT
>NZ_JBXARC010000032.1:0-20049 GCF_058807855.1 Staphylococcus sp. GW821-FHT11H10
TACAGTGATAACATCCTTGTTAAATTGTTTATATCTGAAATAGTTCATACAGAAGACTCCTTTTTGTTAAAATTATATTATAAATTCAACTTTGCAACAGAACCGTATTTTATGAGTACACTCTAAATTAAGGAGATGTATAATCAATCTAAAATTGTATTTTTATACTTTTGTTATATAATCTTTCTACTTAGAGATATATTGTAAAAAAACCAACAAAATGTTATATTAACATTACTATTTTATCGATGAAGGAGGATTAAAATGACAGCTTCTATGAGACTCAAATAAACCTTTTTGAATACAAAACTAAATTAATTCAAAAAGGCTTGTCCGCAATACACACTCATAGGATGACTTATGTCATTTTTTATCCTTCGATAGGAATAATAAACGCTTTCAAATACTAAAACATCATAATAAATTTTTAAGTGTTTGAAAGTGTAATGTGAATGAGACGGGAGTAGCCTGTCTCATTTTTTTGCGTACACGTCCTTTAAATATACAAGGAGTGTATAAATATGGAACAATATACAATTAAATTTAACCAAATCAATCATAAATTGACAGATTTACGATCACTTAACATCGGTCATCTTTACGCTTACCAATTTGAAAAAATAGCACTTATTGGGGGTAATGGTACTGGCAAAACCACATTACTAAATATGATTGCTCAAAAAACAAAACCAGAATCTGGAACAGTTGAAACGGTTGGCGAAATTCAATATTTTGAACAGCTTAACATGGATGTGGAAAATGATTTTAACACGTTAGACGGTAGTTTAATGAGTGAACTCCATATACCTATGCATACAACCGACAGTATGAGTGGTGGTGAAAAAGCAAAATATAAATTAGCTAATGTCATATCAAATTATAGTCCGATATTACTTTTAGATGAACCTACAAATCACTTGGATAAAATTGGTAAAGATTATCTGAAAAATATTTTAAAATATTACTATGGTACTTTAATTATAGTAAGTCATGATAGAGCACTTATAGACCAAATTGCTGACACAATTTGGGATATACAAGAAGATGGCACAATAAGAGTGTTTAAAGGTAATTACACACAGTATCAAAATCAATATGAACAAGAACAGTTAGAACAACAACGTCAATATGAACAGTATATAAGTGAAAAACAAAGATTGTCCCAAGCCAGTAAAGCTAAACGAAATCAAGCGCAACAAATGGCACAAGCATCATCAAAACAAAAAAACAAAAGTATAGCACCAGATCGTTTAAGTGCATCAAAACAAAAAGGCACGGTTGAGAAGGCTGCTCAAAAACAAGCTAAGCATATTGAAAAAAGAATGGAACATTTGGAAGAAGTTGAAAAACCACAAAGTTATCATGAATTCAATTTCCCACAAAATAAAATTTATGATATCCATAATAATTATCCAATCATTGCACAAAATCTAACATTGGTTAAAGGAAGTCAAAAACTGCTAACACAAGTACGATTCCAAATACCATATGGCAAAAATATAGCGCTCGTAGGTGCAAATGGTGTAGGTAAGACAACTTTACTTGAAGCTATTTACCACCAAATAGAGGGAATTGATTGTTCTCCTAAAGTGCAAATGGCATACTATCGTCAACTTGCTTATGAAGACATGCGTGACGTTTCATTATTGCAATATTTAATGGATGAAACGGATTCATCAGAATCATTCAGTAGAGCTATTTTAAATAACTTGGGTTTAAATGAAGCACTTGATCGTTCTTGTAATGTTTTGAGTGGTGGGGAAAGAACGAAATTATCGTTAGCAGTATTATTTTCAACGAAAGCGAATATGTTAATTTTGGATGAACCAACTAATTTTTTAGATATTAAAACATTAGAAGCATTAGAAATGTTTATGAATAAATATCCTGGAATCATTTTGTTTACATCACATGATACAAGGTTTGTTAAACATGTATCAGATAAAAAATGGGAATTAACAGGACAATCTATTCATGATATAACTTAAAAACTATACACTAATTTATATTGAATATTAGGTTCATTTATATCAATATAAAAAATACGTTCACAAGAAAAATATAATAGAAATAAGGATCCAATAAAATGACTCGACATAATGAAATTATTAAATGTGCAGAAAAATATCAATTACACATCCAACCTCAAACAATCTCATTGAATGAATCGGGACTTGATTTTCAAGTTGCATTTGGAAAAGATAAACATGGAGTAGAATGGGTTTTGAGACTACCAAGAAGACCTGACGTTTATAAAAGAACAAAACCCGAAAAACAAACGGTAGACTTCTTACAGAAGAATGTTTCATTTGAAATACCGAAGTGGAAAGTACATGCAAAAGACCTTATTGCTTACCCAAAACTTACAGGTAAACCCGCAGCCACAATAGATCCAGAAATACAAAATTATGTATGGGAAATTGAACACAAACCATTACCAGAAAACTTTATTAACACATTAGCTGAAACACTCGTAGATTTACACAACATACCAGAAGAAAACATTAACGTTCAGCATATAAATATCAAAACCATACAAGAAATAAAAAATGACTTTCAAAGAAGAATGAATAAAGTTAAAGAAACTTATGGCGTATCAGATGAATTATGGAACAGATGGAAACAATGGTTAGAAAACGACGAACTATGGCCTCGACATGCGACCATGATACATGGGGACTTACATCCAGGACATATAATGGTAGATAACCAAGCAAACGTCACAGGTCTCATAGACTGGACTGAAGCAACCCACTCCGACCCATCAATGGACTTTATAGGACACCATCGTGTATTCGACGACGAAGGATTAGAGCAACTTATAACAGCATACGGTAAAGCTGGAGGTGAAATATGGCCACGAATGAAAGAGCATATAATAGAACTCAATGCAGTATTCCCAATGTTTATCGCTGAGTTTGCTATGGAATCAGGAGAATCGGCGTATGAAACGATGGCATTGAAAGAGTTAGGTATGAAAGAGTAGAACTTATATTAAAAGAGGCCCATTTTAAAGACGAAGGCAATCCTGATGAAATTTTAAAACTGCGTTTAATTAGTGATGGTCTTTGGTTTTCTATAATGTATTAAATATCTGGACATGGAACAAATGCAACAAATGGAAAGAATCGTTTTCGAAATTTCTAACTCCTTAAATCAGGAGGATAAATAAACGGTCATTTTCATTGAAAGCACTTATATAAATTTCATCAATTTTAATACCTACCGTAAATACATTTCATAAGTATTAAACAGATGATTAAAATTTTTAGTTAATTTAAATATTTATGATAGAGATGACCTTCAAATGAACGGTTCTGTTACAAAGAAAAAATCTATATTTATTTTTAGTAAGTTTTAATTATAGATATGTACACTTTGAGTACACCCTAATCATACAAAATGAGTTGTTGAAATTATCGCAATTAGAACGTATGATTAGGGTGTATATTAATTATGGAGTGAAGATGAATGATTATAGGTTATGCGAGAGTATCATCGATAGATCAAAATTTAGAAAGACAATTGGATAATTTAAAGACGTTTGGTGTGGAGAAAATCTTTACAGAGAAACAGTCGGGAAAGTCAGTGGAAAATAGACCTGTATTTCAAGAAGCACTCAATTTTGTCAGAATGGGAGATCGATTCGTTGTGGAATCTATTGATCGTTTGGGACGTGATTATGATGAAATTATTGAAACTGTGAGTTATTTAAAAGAGAAAGACGTTCAGTTAATGATTACCAGCTTACCTATGATGAATGAAGTGATTGGCAATCCATTACTGGATAAGTTTATGAAAGATTTAATCGTTCAAATTTTAGCAATGGTTTCAGAACAAGAGAGAAATGAAAGTAAACGTCGACAAGCGCAAGGAATTCAAGTTGCGAAGGAAAAAGGCGTATATAAAGGGCGCCCCTTACTTTATTCACCAAATGCCAAAGACCCACAGAAACGTATTATTTATCATCGCGTGGTGGAAATGTTAGAAGAAGGGAAAGCAATTAGTAAGATTGCGAAAGAAGTTAATATCACAAGACAGACAGTTTATAGAATTAAGCATGATAAGGGATCATCTTGATAAATGGGTCGTCAATGCAAATAAGAGGCTCTCACAGAGTCTCAAAACTCATATTATATTATTGAAATGATCTTTTAATAATTATACAAGAAAAAAGAGAGTGCGAATTCGCACTCTCTTTTTGTGTAGTAATACTATTTAAATTTTTTATCAATAATGAACGTAATTTAGAAATAATATTTATTGGTATTTCAAGAATATATATATAATTATTTACTAAGTCCATTTAAAAAAATTTGAGAGAACTTGTTCATAAGTTTAATTCTTTCATTAATATTTTGTTCATGTGTAAAGGTAACAATTCCATTAACAGCGTTTGCTGCTATTTTACTAACAGCATTAACATCATTAATACACCATTCGCCATTTAAATTACCCTCCTTAAAAATTACATGATAAGCATCTATATATTTGTTTTCTAATTTATTCATTTTTTCATTAATGCTATTAGTTTTATAATATTCAGTGCAAAATTCAATTATTGCGTTTTGAAGTGGATAATAGTATTCGGTTGTTAAAGATAGTTCATTATATAAATAAAATTTTTCTCTATTAGTTTTACATTTGATTTGTTCCTTTTTCCACTGTTCTTGCCATTTAGATTCTTCTATATTTAAAATTTCTAAAAATAGATTTTCTTTTGTTTTAAAGTGATAATAAAGATTCCCTTTACTACTTTCTGATAATTTAACAATTTCTCCAGTAGTAGTGGCATTATATCCATTTTTTATAAATAATTCCTTTGCGACACCTAGTATTTTATCTTTCAAGTTCATCACGCCTTTAATGAGTATTAAGTACTATCAATGATAGCACAAAAAATTCAAAGAATAATTGTATAACACAATACAGCCATTTAAATTTCGCAAGATTTTTTGTTGTAATATGTAAAAAAATAGATTATAATCCTTATAGACCGGTCGAACGGTCTATAAGGATTGGAGGGAACTTAAATGATTTCATTTTTTACAAAAACTACTGATATGATGACATCAAAAAAAAGATGGACTGCACTAGTAGTATTAGCTGTTAGTTTGTTTGTTGTTACAATGGATATGACAATATTAATTATGGCTTTACCGGAATTAGTAAGAGAGTTAGAGCCTTCTGGTACCCAACAGTTATGGATAGTTGATATATACTCTCTTGTTTTAGCTGGCTTTATAATTCCATTGAGTGCCTTTGCTGATAAATGGGGAAGAAAAAAAGCATTATTAACTGGATTTGCTTTATTTGGCCTCGTTTCATTAGCTATATTTTTCGCAGAAAGTGCAGAGTTCGTAATAGCTATTCGATTTTTACTTGGTATTGCAGGTGCTTTAATAATGCCAACTACTCTTTCAATGATAAGAGTAATTTTTGAAAACCCTAAAGAAAGGGCCACTGCATTAGCTGTATGGTCAATCGTTTCATCGATAGGTGCTGTTTTTGGACCAATTATCGGAGGAGCTTTACTTGAGCAATTTTCATGGCACTCGGCATTTTTAATTAATGTACCGTTTGTGATAATAGCAGTTGTAGCAGGTTTATTTTTATTACCAGAGTCTAAGTTATCAAAAGAAAAGTCTCACTCGTGGGATATTCCTTCTACAATTTTATCAATTGCAGGCATGATTGGACTGGTATGGAGTATCAAAGAATTTTCAAAAGAAGGACTAGCAGATATTATTCCATGGGTTGTAATAGTATTAGCAATTACCATGATAGTGATATTTGTTAAACGTAATTTATCAAGTTCTGATCCAATGTTAGACGTAAGACTTTTTAAAAAGAGATCATTTTCAGCTGGTACAATTGCTGCATTTATGACAATGTTTGCAATGACATCTGTTTTGTTATTAGCTTCACAATGGTTACAGGTTGTGGAAGAACTTTCTCCTTTTAAAGCTGGCTTATACCTATTACCTATGGCAATAGGAGATATGGTGTTTGCACCAATTGCACCCGGATTAGCGGCGCGATTTGGACCGAAAATAGTGTTACCTTCCGGAATTGGAATTGCAGCCATTGGCATGTTTATTATGTATTTCTTTGGTCATCCATTATCATATTCTACAATGGCTTTAGCATTAATTTTAGTTGGAGCTGGTACGGCTTCACTAGCAGTTGCATCTGCTCTAATAATGTTAGAAACACCTACATCAAAAGCAGGTAATGCAGCTGCTGTTGAAGAGTCTATGTATGACCTTGGAAATGTTTTTGGTGTAGCAGTACTTGGTAGCCTATCTTCTATGCTTTATCGTGTATTTTTAGATATTTCATCTTTTTCATCAAAAGGTATAGTTGGAGATTTAGCTCATGTAGCTGAAGAATCTGTAGTGGGCGCTGTCGAAGTAGCTAAAGCTACGGGGATAAAACAGCTTGCAAACGAGGCTGTAACATCATTTAATGATGCTTTTGTAGCAACTGCTTTAGTAGGTGGGATTATCATGATTATCATTTCAATAGTTGTCTATTTGTTAATTCCCAAATCACTTGATATAACTAAACAAAAATAGTACTAAACATATATTTTTAGATATTGTAGATTAGTTTATTTTTAAAATTAGTAATAGTTAAAAAGTAGAACCATTAATTTTAAATGGTTCTACTTTTTTATTATTAAGTAAAATTATAAAAGACAATTTCTTAAATTAATAATATGATATACCTATATCTAATAATTTATTAGTATTAATAAACCTTGAAAGGATGATTAACTGATGAATAGAGCAGATATTTTTAAAATATTTGATGTAGAACTTAATATAACTATATTTTTAGGAGCACTAGTAGCAACTTTCATCTATTTTATAAGTTACATGAACAATGTAAATGAATTAATTACATTATGCTTAACATTAGCTTTTCCTGCATATTTATTAAAAATTAGCAGATCGTTCGAGGTTATTTTATTAGAGGAAAAAATAAAAAATAGTAAAATCAAAATCTGTGACAAAGATAGAATTGAACGAGAGATACTGGTGAAAAAGAACCTAATAGATGAACTATTGTTTCCTAATAGAGTTATTAAAAAATATACACTGACAATTTTAATTTACAGTATAGGTATTATTATTCTTTTACTACTTTGTAATATGTTAAGTTATGGAATTGGTGAAAATGTCAATTTTATCTGGAGATTACTAGCTTGTTATGTAACGAGTGTCACAGTGATTATAGTTGCCTTGATTATAATGATAATGATATTTGATCTTATAATTGGATTACTATTAAATTTTCAAATATTTTTAAAAAATAAAAAGTATGATGACTTTTTATAATTATTCGATTTATATAATGAAAAATTAAATGATTAAACATAGAAACCTCAAAACAAACCATATTTAATAGAGTTTATGGCGCCTTATACAAATAAAGGCTATGCTGTTAAAGAATTATGTAGCTATCTTCAGATTAATATGGATGATGTTTATACTATTGGCGATAGAAAATTGATTTACCTATGTTTAATACCCTAGATAATTCTTCTGATAATTTAGTTTTTGTTAGAGTTTAACATAACTGATGATTATCAGAAGTTCCATCACTATAAAAGGTGTATCAAGGGTTTATAAACTCTTGATACACCTTTTATAGTCATTTTTAATTACCAAACAGTTTACTCCAAAAACTTTTTTTAGAATGATTTTCGTTTCTGATATCCTCTTTCTGCTCACCATCTATTTTATTACCTTGTTGCAGTTCACTATCTTGTTGCTTATCCTCATGTTTATCTTTACTTTCATCCCTAAAATGGGAAACCATTTTTTCTTTTTGACTATCTGAGTCATTATTTATAGAATCCATATTTTCCATTGTTTCTTGAACTTCAATGTCCTGCCTCTTATTAGCAGAATAATTGAGTTGCCTTTCTTCTTCTAACTCAGACTCCAACCTTTGTATTTTTTTGTTACTTTCTAATGCTAATACTTGTTGGTTTTCAAGTAATTTCGACCTTTCTTGTAATTCTTTTCTATAAAATTCTATTGTCGTTTCATGACGTTTTTCTTGTTTTTCAAGTTGTTTATTTAAAGTATCTATTTGCTTTTCGAGTAGTTCAATTATTTGAACATCATATTTAGATTCGTTTTTTTTATTATCTGTTTTAACTTTCTCTGAACTTACATTAGCACTTTCAAAGCCATATTTCTTTTTATTTCTGATTACTCTTTGAATGATTTTTTCTACATCAACATCATTTTTAATGAATGAAGTATTATCCTGTTTCACTGTTTCTATATTCAATCTTTTTATATTATTAAATACAGTCTGTTTACTAACTTCCAATTCTTCACTTATTTCTTTAACGCTCTTCATATCTTCAACCCTTTATAAATACTTTATCAACCCTTTATAAATAAATTTTATCATAAATACTTTTATAAAGGGATCTTAAGTATTCTTAAAAAACCTTTTATAAACATTTGATAATAATCTTATCAAGTGTTTATAAAAGGTTTTTAGTGGGATTATAATATCTTTTATATGTTCTTTTTTAATGATATAATGTCCATAATACGTTTTAGTCCCAACTACTGGTAATAGTTGGGACTGGGTAATAAAACGTTACAATACGTTAGCTATTTAATTTGATATATGTATTATATACAACAATATCTACAGTTTGCAAGTCAAAAAGTTATGTGGATTTGTAATGTTTTATTACCTCTATTCAAATTTAATTGGAAAGAGGTTTTTTATTATGTCTCGTAAAAATATTAAAAATCAAGCAAATCAAAACTTTTATATGCTACATAAAGCATTATTTGTTAATGAAAAATATAAAAAATTAAGTGATAGTGCCAAAGTTACTTATGCAATTCTCAACGATAGAGTTAGCTTGTCGATTAAAAATAATTGGGTCGATGATAATGGGGATATATATTTCATTTTTACAAATGAAAGTCTCCAGAATATATTAGATAAAAGCAAGAATACAATTACTAAAATTAAAAAAGAACTTCAAGCAGTAGGGTTACTTGAACAAATACGTACAGGATTTAATAAACCTAATAAATTATATTTGCATGATATAGAAACTAATATTAATGTAGAAAAAAGTATTCAATCCTCATCTATAACCTATAATGACAAGGACTCCCAAATTTTGGGACTCCAGAATCCCGAATTTTGGGACTCCAGATTCTCAAAATTTGGGAGTCCAGAATCCCAAATTTTAGACCCTAATGATACTGATTATAATGATACTGATTATATTAAGACTGAGAATAATGATACGGATGATTTGAATGATAATAAACTAACTTTTCCTAGTAATCATACAAATCATTCAAATCACGACAATTCAAACTTTAATAATGAGGCTTTAAAATTTCAATTACTCGAAGAACTACCGCAAAGTATTCAAAACTATCTAAGTAACTTTGAAGTAGCTGAAATTAAAATTATCAAAACTGTATTATTAAAAGCCAAAACATCTTTCAACAATGCGATTGATAGCTACTACTTGTTAGAAGATATGGAAATAGAAATACTTCATGTTCTTAAACGTTTCAAAGCTATGCTTATTCAAAAAAATGAAACCGTTGTATCAATGCAAGGATACTTAATGAAATCTCTTAAGTCTGAATTCGCTGAAATGCATACGCTTAATAAACGACGTGATCATTTACCCATCACTTCTTTATTTAATTAATAATGATTTATTTAGAGAGCATCTTTAAATAGATGTTCTCTTTTTTTATTAATCAAGTGGTTGCTAAAGCAACCACCTAGACCAAACGAAAGGTAAAGGAGGAGATAACAAAATAACATCAATACAATGTCACAATTTCACAACATAGCATGCTGCTATTAAAGAAAGGAGGAACTCTTATGCGTAATAAGAAAAAGATTAAGGTTACTTTGGCAATGATTAATGTTCTGTTAACTGCAGTCGAACTTTATCTTCAATGGCAATTAAGTAAATCTGAAAATGAACTGTAGTTAAGCAAGTAGGTGGGACTAAAACAGAAACGTTTTAGTCCTATTTTTTTCTATAAACGAGTATTCTTCGTTTAATAATGGCTCAAACATGTCGCATAAAATGAAAAACAAATAATCATTTAGTGTTGTTTTAACTTTTAAAAATGTAAAAGTGTTAACCGTGTTTATATTTTTTATCAATCCTTTGTAGTTATAAAAGTGACTTAGTAAAATCGTTTTTGCTATTTATTTTGTTAATGAACGGAAATAAATGGTCGCATTTATCGTTCAAAAAAATCAAAATGTGGATTCAATATAGGTAAAAAATAAGTCGTTAATGTTCAAGAAACGGACCGAATAAAATTTTAAATTTGAACTTTTCTATCCTAAACTAAGTAAAGATATTTACTTAGTTTTCTCTTTTTTTATCTCCAATCATTTTACTAACAATACTCATTTTGAAAATAAAAATAAGAACTTAAAGTAAAAAAATGAAGAAAAGAATAGCCTCTTTTGTCTCCAAGTACGTTTTACTTTTGGAAATATTACAAAAAGTAGAGTCTGTTTTCGGAGTCTCAAGTATGAGCATAAGGAAATCCAGTACCACCTTTGGTGGTATTCAGCATAGCTGAAAGATTTACCTTTTATTCGTTCTGCTCAATTATTCACCATATATAGCTTAAAAGCTTTATATAAAGGTGATTATAAGCATTCTTAGGCATTTGACTAAAGAGGGTGATATCACATTTTATTGCAGACTCTTTACAATTGTTACAAGACCACTTTTAATTGTCAGAATACTCTACTTAACGTTGATTTGACGGGCTTTAAAATTTTTTAGACTCTCGAGAGTCTGATTTTTTTGATATCGAGACTCCATAGAGTCTGTTTTTTTGGACTTTTTTCGTATAAAAAATAAGACCACTTAAGTGTGATCTTATTTTAATTTTTAGGTTTGATTGATCAAATATTGATGTAACAAATGCGTCCTTTTGTACCTCATTTTGTATTTTGTTTTAGCTCTTTTTGACCATATTTCTGTTTAGATTTGGATGTTTTTATAATTTGTTTTTGAATAATAAGGCCTAAATAATTTCTTATTACTTTTATTTTATGTTCATTATAATGAATCATTTAGGGATATGTTTGAGATACTTTATTCAAAAAGTGATGAGTACAAAAATATTTTTATAGCAAAAATGTAAGTGTTTAATATAAAAAATATCACAAGAATTTATCAAACATGAGTAAGACATTTTTCATTTATTTATACTTTATAAGCAGTATGATAAATCATACAAGTGACCAATACGCGCTTTCTAAAAATCATAATTCGACTTAATTATGTACGCTAATATGACTTTGATTATGACTAAGTAGACTTAATAATAAAGGTAATTTGTTTTTTAATAGATAATACTTTTGACATAAGTTCACTTATCGGAAGTCATCTGTAACTCAATTATTAGAAATGGTATAATACAAAGGTCGTCGTTCACTTCTGTGCTGTATTTAGCATGGAAGGAGGTGACATCATGTTCAGTACACTATTTGTAACTATTATAGCTCCTATCGTAGTAGGAGTTATACTCACATTATTTTCTCATTGGCTGAATAATCGTGAGAAGTAATTTAGCGACGACATATAGCTAATACACCAAAAGAGCCCGATAACTATTCGCAGTAGTTATCGGGCTCGGTGTTTATCATGCTAGTACACTATTTGTTAAATTCAGTATATCACCAAGTGTAGATGAATGCAAAAATATAAGAAAAGTAAGTGCAATTCTATAATTAGAATTATTGATTTTCTTTGATACTATAAAATTGCTAACATTAAGGCTAATTAGTTGAATACAAAGACAAGATGGGAGTATTAAATGAAAAAGGTTAAATTATATTTAAAAAACATTCAAAACAACGAAGAGTATCAAAAAGATATAGAATTTCTTGAAAAGAAAAGTAATGGAAGGGAAGACAAAAAACTTATATTAGATATATGCTTTTTATCGACAATTCCCTTGATTTCAATTTATATTACATATTTTTTAAGTTTTTCCAATCCATTTGCAATTTTTATATTAATAATTATAGCTGTGCCAGTTTCTTATAAAATTGCTAAAATTCTATTGGATCATATGTACAAAGATGAGGATAGATTTCTAGCATTATATAGAAACTACGAAAAGGGAAAATTATTATTTCTTACTTTACCTATCATTGGACTCGTATCTATAATAGGAAGTTCATTTCTCTTCGATTATTTAATATTTAAACTGAATAATACGTCTGTAGAAATATTAGGGTCCACTCCTACTGTTGTATATCATATTATTATTTGTTTTATTCAGTCTATGTTCACGACTATGTTTTTAATAATATTTATTTATACTATTTTGGTTCTTATATATGGAAGGTTTACAAAATAAATGACTAGAGTACGCTCTAAATAAACAAAAATAGTCCTCTTATTAAAATAAGAGGACTATTTTTGTTTAAAATTATTCAAGACCATTCGCTTTCTAACATACTCATTTGCCATAAATTATAATATTCTCCATTTAATTTTCTAAAGTCTCTTTTTTCTCCTTCTTTTATAAATCCAATCTTTTTGTAACTTTTAATAGCTGATTTATTAAAGGCAAAAACACCTAATTCAATTCTGTGTAGTCCCAAATCTTCAAAAGCCTTTTTCAATAATTTCTTTATTATTTTAGGGCCTAATCCTTGGCCACGCATTTGCGGATCACCTACTAAAACTTTACTTAACGTGGCGGAACAATTTTTAAAATCTATATTATTTAAAGCAATATGACCTATAATTTTTTTTGAATTATTTTCTTCAATGATAACTTTATAAATTATTTTACTAGAATTTTCTTTATTTGTGTCTTTAATATATTCCTTTAATTGTTCTTCATCTAGGGGATAATTAAAATCTGTACCTGCCCATTTGACTAAAAGTTCAGGAGAGTTTATCCAGTTTATTAATAAATCAAAATCTTTCTCCTCAAAATATTCAAACTTAATCAATAAATTACTCCTTAAATAATAGGTTATTAACTATAAAAATTCAGTGAATGTTGCAATATAAACAACCACTACAATTTTTTGATACTTTCTTCATCAACTTTCTATCTTAAATTTTCGATTTTTTATAAAGCGTTTTGTATTATCTAAATAACTCTTTACAATTTACTGATTTTTAAGCTTTTGCTAATAGATTTATGCAACTTTAATATTATAAGTAAATCTATGCACTTCATCATTAAATTTAAATTCTGCCCAAATTTTATACATCCCTTTTTTAGGAAAATGAGCATAAAAGGTTGTAGAATCAGGTGATTCTGGGTGAACATGAATATAATCAGTTAATTGCTCATCAAATATAATCACATGTCCTAAAGCTCCTAAATAAGGTTGGGGAGTTAATTCTGTATTGAAAGTTAAAGGGACATGTTCATCTTCTTTAGCACTTATAGAATTTAAAGTTACATGAACTCCTTTGTTAACTTTTACCCAATTTTTATCAGAATTTAAAGATGTTGTAGAGGTTATTTTATCTCCAATTTGCAGTTCAATAGGATGAACGGAATACACATGGTTTTTTGGTGTAACATCAACAAAAGCCTGGTAAGTTCCTGGCTCTAATTGTTGGTTAATTATAAATAAACCTTCATGCTTTTTTTGAGGGTGTAGGTGGTAATATTTCTCCATGTCATTAGATACTAAAACGAAATGCATTTCTTTTTCATGCATAGTATCTAATAATGGGGCATTATTAAATTCATCTTCTAACGTAATTTCTATATTACCATCTCTATATACAACATTTGCTTTAATTTCGGGTTTGTTTGAATGATATTCATGATTATGATTCATATTTTTATCCTCCTTAATTTTTAATAAGGGCATATCATTAAACGATATGCCCAACTATTTAAATTATTTAATTACATCGTAACCTTGATCTTCAATAGCTTCTTTAAAGTCGTTGAAAGCTACTTGATTTTCATCAAATTCAACTTCCACATTCCCATTCGCCAAGCTTACTTCTGAAGATGTTACACCATCTAATCCATTTAATGCTTTTTCAATTGAATGCTTGCAATGGTCACAGCTCATACCTTCTACATTAATAACTTCGTTAGTCAATGTTGTCACCTCCTTTCAAGAAATATAAGATTCTTATAATTTCATACGTTTTAGACGTAAAGCGTTTGTGACAACACTTACAGAACTTAAAGCCATTGCTGCTCCCGCAACCCAAGGTGCTAGCAGACCAATTGCTGCTATAGGGATACCTGCAACATTGTAACCAAACGCCCAAAATAGATTTTGGCGAATATTACGAATTGTAGATTTACTTGCTTTTATTGCTTTTGGAATTAATAAAAGGTCTCCTCCTAAAATAGTTATATCAGCAGCTTCGATTGCAACTTCTGTACCTGTACCAATGGCAATACCAATATCTGCTTTAACTAGTGCTGGAGCATCATTGACACCATCTCCAACCATAGCTACTTTTTTACCTTCAGATTGAATTTCTGCTACTTTAGAAGCTTTTTCTTCTGGTAAAACCTCTGCAATAATCGTGTCTATACCAACTTGTTTTGCTATTGCTTGTGCGGTACGTTTGTTATCACCAGTTAACATAGCAACTTCAATACCTAATTCATGAAGTTTTTGAATAGCTTGTTGGGCAGTATCTTTAACTGTATCAGCTACAGCGACAACCCCTCTCAATTCGTTATCTACGCTTATAAGCATTGCAGTTTTTCCTTCTTTTTCAAATTGAGCGAGATTTGTTTCAGCTTCATTAGTTTGGATTCCTTTTTCACTCATTAGTTTTCGATTTCCGACAAAAAGTTCTTTACCATCAATTGTTGCATTTATACCGCGCCCTGGTATAGCTTCAAAATGGTCTACTTCTAAAAATTCTAATGATTTTTCTTTAGCATAACTTACGATAGCTTCAGCTAGTGGGTGTTCAGAACCTTTTTCTGCACTAGCTAACAATTGTAATGTTTGATCATCTCCACTAAAATCAGTGACTTCAGGTGTGCCATTTGTTATAGTGCCAGTTTTATCTAAAACAACTGTATTAATAGCGTGTGTACCTTCAATGTGTTCTCCACCTTTAAATAGAATGCCATTTTCAGCAGCTTTTCCGGTACCCACCATTATAGAAGTAGGCGTAGCTAAGCCTAACGCACAAGGACAAGCGATAACTAATACTGCTATTGCAGCAACTAAGGCTGGTTCAAATTGTCCCGGCTGAACTAATGAAATCCATATAATAAATGTGAAAATCGCGATACCTACAACGATAGGTACAAAATATCCAGAAATAATATCTGCTAGTCTTTGTATTGGCGCTTTAGAACCTTGCGCTTCTTCGACAACTTTAACAATGGAGGCAAGAGCTGTATCTTTACCAACTTTTGTTGCTTCAACAGTAATTGCTCCATTTTTATTCATTGTTGATCCTATAACATTATCATTTTGCATTTTTTCAACAGGAATAGATTCACCTGTCAACATTGACTCGTCAATTGAAGTCATACCTTTAATTATTTTGCCATCTACTGGTATTTTTTCTCCTGGTTTGATAACTAAATAGTCTCCTTCTTTTACCTCACTTAAAGGAACCATAGTCTCTTCACCGTTGCGTAATATACGTGCTTCTTTAGCTTGTAAATTCAACAATTTACTTAACGCATTTGTTGTTTGTGTTTTAGCACGTGCTTCTAAATACTTTCCGAAAAGAATTAAAGTAATTAATACAGCACTTGTTTCAAAATATAGGTGTGGCTCATAATTTGTATTAATTAACCACTTAATCGATTCATAAATACTATAAAAGAAGGCTGCGCTTGTACCTAAAGCGACAAGAACATCCATATTTGCTGACCCATTACGAAGGTTTTTATAAGCGCCTACATAAAATTGCCAACCAATAACAAATTGAACAGGCGTTGCTAATACAAATTGGAACCACGGGTTCATAAATATATGTGGTATTTGAATACCAAATAAATGAACGAACATTGTCATTAACAATGGAGCTGCTAAAACAGCTGAAACAACTAATTTAATTAACTGTCGTTTTAATTGTTTTTCTTTTTGGGAACTTTTTTCTGATGCTTCTTTTTTAGGTTGTGCCTCATACCCTAGGTTTTTAATACGTTGTTGAAATTCATCTACAGACGTCATATCAGGGTTGTATTCTACAGTAGCACTTTCTGTGGTTAAATTAACTGTAGCCTTATTTACACCTGAGATTCGATTTAAAACTTTTTCGATTTTATTCGAACAAGCTGCACACGTCATTCCCATTACATCGAGATCCACTTTTTCGGTTAAAACTCCATAACCTGTTTTTTGAATTGTATTTGCAATATCTTCTAATGATGTAACATTGGGGTTATATTCAATTGTAGCTTTCTCTGTAGAAGGATTTACATTAGCGTTAACTTCATCTAATTTATTTAGATTTTTTTCTACTTTATTCGAGCAAGCTGCACATGTCATGCCTGTGATACCTAATGAGGTTTTTTTAATATTTTCACTCAATTATTTCTTTCCTCCTATTTTGAAAATTGTTTTAATACAACCATCAATTCTTTGATACTTTCTTCTCCGTTGCCATTTTTAATACCTTCACTTACACAATTAGATATATGGTCTTCAGTTACTATAAAACCCACTTGTTTTAGGGCTGATTGTATTGCTGTTATTTGTACTAGTACATCTATACAATATCTATCTTCTGCTATCATTGATTGTAAACCGCGCATTTGTCCTTCTAATCTTTTGAGTCTATTGAGCAATGCGTCATTGTTTTTAACAGTAGTAGTGTTCAATTTCACCCCTCCTCATATACCCTAACGGGGTATCTCTTGTTGGAATCTATATTATACCCCTAGTAGGTATAAGTCAATACAAAAGTTTCATATAAAAAATTAATATTTATAGTTTGTTTTAAGAGGTACACTTGTATAAAATGTATGCTAAAACTTATATTAGGAGAGATATATTTGGATAAAAATATACAACTTGAGCTTTACACAAGACCTACATGCTCTGATTGCCAAGAATCAAAAAGGTATTTAAACTCTCAAGAGATTAGTTATAGTCATAAAGATGTAAGTCAAAATTTGGACTTAGAAGAAGAAATGAAAAAAATATCAGGCAACCGAATTGTTCCCTTATTTGTTTTTTATAAAAAAATTTTTTGGGGTAAAAAAAAGTTGTTTAAATATTACGTGGGATTTGAAAATAACAAAAAAGATATATTAAATATATTGGAATAATTAAATAAACAGCCATTATTAAAAAATAATGGCTGTTTATTTAATGATGATGTTGACTGTCTTCTTCTTTCACGATACAAAACAATTTTTCACTATGATTATTGTTAGAAGTTTCAGTCTGTATTGTGACATGTTGAATATTTTGATGATTGAGTTCATGTTCTATACGTTTAAGTAAAAACTCATTTTCAGTAATGGTCATTGTATCTTCTACAACAATATGACAAGATAACGCGTTTAATCCGCTAGTTACTGACCAAACATGAAAGTCATGAATATTTTTAACTTCTTTGAATTTTTTAATAGTTTTAATAATGTCTTTTGTATTTATATTGCTTGGTGCTCCCTCCATTAATACATGAAGACTTGATTTTGTTACATAAAAGCCGCTACGTAGTACTAAAATTGCTACAATCACACTTGCTAAAGGATCCGCCCACCCCCATCTAAAAAATATAATGAGAAGGGCTGCTATAACTGCACCTATAGATCCAAGCATGTCGCTTATTACATGCAAATATGCTCCACGCATATTTAAGTTTTCTTCTACATCGCTCCCACGCAGCATTATCCAAGCCACAATAATATTAATAAACAAGCCTACCAAGGCGATAATTAACATGCCTGTAGAAGCTACCTCAGGGGGGTTTTTAAATCTCTCAATAGCTTCATAAAAAATATAGATAGCTATTAACATCAAAGTAATACCATTAAGTACAGCTGCTAGTATTTCAAACCTTTTGTAGCCAAAAGTTTTATTTGTATTAGCTTGCTTCGCTCCTAAAGTAAATGCAATTAAAGCAATACCTAAAGAAATAGAATCACTTAACATATGACCAGCATCTGAAATTAACGCAAGACTGTTAGTAAAGAAACCACCTAACCCTTCTACAATCATGTAACTTGTAATAATAATAAAACTAATTAATAAAGTCTTTTTGTTCGCGCCATGTGTATGATTATGATTGTGATCGTTTTCCATTTAATCCCTCCTCTTTTTAATGATGAAAAATATTTTCTATAATTTGAATTTTTGTTTTTATAACTATAGAGTTAAAAAATATAAAATTTCAATTAATGTTTTGTTACTCGAAGAAAATCATACTAACTTATGAATATATGCTCATATATTCATAAGTTAGTATGATTTTTATCCTTTGTCAATATAGAAATGCTTTGTATTTTGTATATTAAATAAAAACCCTACTTTGCTTTGGACAGTAGTGGGATTTTTGCATATGATAAACCACACTTCACTTGCTAAATATTAACTATATTATAATTAACAAGTGATAATTTCTTTTTAGAGAAAATAATGTATTCACGCCTAAAGGCGTGAATACATTATTTTTTTTTGAATAGTTTAGAAAAGATAGATTGTTTTTGTTCATTTTTTTTTGATGCTTTTGTAGTAATGATATCTTCTTTTGAATCTATATTATCAGTTTCTATTTTTTTGGTATTACTTAATATATTTTGGCTATTTAAATTCAAAGATTGTTCTTGTTTTAATGCAATTGTTAAATCATCAATTTGTCGATTCTTTTGTCGAATTTCTGATTCTAAATGCTCTATGTATTTATCGATATAACTGCTATATTGGTTATTTAATGATTCTGTTTTGTTTGTCGATTTTTCATCAAATTTTGTCGATTCTTTTGTCGTTTTTTTATTTAAAATTGTTTTTAGATAATCTATTGTATTATCATCTATTAATGATTTGTTACCTACTTTGTTTACCTTCAAATTTGAAGGTAAACTTTTTAAATGATAATGAATTGTTTGTTTAGAGACATCTAAAAGTTCAGAAACTTCCTTTACAGTTTTCATCAAATAACTGGGTCTCCTTTACTTTTTCATTTTTTGTAAAAACGCTTGACGTTCTTCTTCTGTATACGCAGATGTCTTAGATGTGGTTGGTTGATAAGTGTTATTTTTTAACCATTGTGGCGTCATTTCACGGCTTATATATTGTTTTGGTTTGCCTGTACTTATCATATTAGATTGTCGTTTCGAATGAATACGTTTCTCAGGTTCAAAAGAAAATTCTAACCATTCAATCTTTCGTCCTTTTTTAGCTTTAATTTTATTAATATTGAGATTTTTAAATAAAAAGCCTAATTCTTTAATTATTGGTTTAAATACATACTTATCAATTTCACTCATTCGATAACTTTTCGGAATATCTAAACGTTCTCTGAAATCATTAATTTGAATTTTGAAATATCCTGTATGTTTATATTGCTTTAGTAATCTAAACATATTTTTTGCATAAGTTGATTTTAGTTGTGTCATTTCCTGTAGTTCAAATTTAGTGAAATCAGCAGTAATTGAATTGAGTATATGCTTCAAATCATTATTAACACTAATAGACAGGTATTGTTTTTTTATATCAACTTTATAAGAAGTGAACAATACAAATTTTTCAAATGATTGCTCGTTACGTTCTGTATAAGTTAAATGCAACATTTTATCGTATACATGTTCTAAATCTTTTATAAAACGCGCTTGTGATCGTGAGTAATAATTACTAAGATGTTTTAATTCATCAAAAGGTATTTCTAGTTTACGTGTGTCTTGTTCTTTAAGTTTATTACACAATGTAAAAAACGGTTCTGTTGCAAAGTAAAAAATATAGCTAATCACTAATATATCATGTCAGTGTTCGTTTAACTTGCTAGCATGATGCTAATTTCGTGGCATGGGGAAAATCCGTAGATCTGAAGAGACCTACGGTTCTTTTTAT
>NZ_JBXARC010000033.1:0-19399 GCF_058807855.1 Staphylococcus sp. GW821-FHT11H10
AAGAAGCCAGTAAATGAATTTGTTAAAACTCATTTACTGGCTATTTCTCTAGGGTTTATGTCCCAGACTCTTTTTTTATTTTAGAATTAAGTTTTGATTTCTAATATCGTTTAACCATGTAGTGGATTACTTACTTTAATATAAGTATAGTGATGTGCTTCATCTTCTAAACGCATCGTTGTCACGCATTTATAATCAATGTCTCTATCAAACATAATTTGTTTAATTTCTGAAATGCGGCTTGTGTTAATATCCGTTAAGCTATTTAAAATGTTATGAATAATTTCGCTTACGCTATCCCACAGTTTAGATTCAAATTCCTCATCTTCAATGAATTTTGAAACAGTTAATATAAGTTCACCTATATGATTTTGAACTGTCGAGTAAAAGACTTTATTAAATACTGTTGTTTTAGAGTCGGTCAAGATTCTAGATTTTTCGTGAAAATGTTTTGTCGTATATCCAGTTTCATTTAAAAGTTGTTCATCAATACGTAAGCCTTCAAAATCACGAATATAAATAGTGTTTAATCGTCCATCAGCGTTAAACGTTGAAATTGAATTTTGTAAATGTGCTTCAAGTGCAATGCCATATTTAGCATATAAAGGAATCACTATGCCTAACAATTGAGAAATGTAATCTGACAACCATTCTTGAGCTGCGATATCAAGATTAGATTTGTCGTAGTGATGTTTATAACGTTGAATTAAACTAATGATTGGTGGTTCTTCATTATATTTATAGGTAACCACTAAACTTGATGGAATCATAGGAATACTATCTTTTTCAGTTAGATTGTACACATTGTCCCTAAAAAGCGTTCCTAATTGTTCACTTAGATCTGTTTGAATAGCTTCTTCGTCATTTGAATTATAAAAGTGAATACCAGCAAATTCATTTAAAATACCAACTCTATAATGAGTGAAATTTTTATCTTGCTTTAAAATGTCATTTAAGATTTGAGTAACTAAAGGACCATTGTGAGTTGTTTGTTCAGATAAAGTTCTAATTTCGCCAGTAATATGTACATTGGTAGATAACTTAATATGTGGCAACGTGCTTGGGAATTTCGGCATTAAAGTTCTAAAAGATAAACCAGCGTAATAAGGTATTTCTATCTTTAGTGGAATCATTAAATTATTATTTATTTCCTCTTCGTATTGACTTAATAATACATTATCTAACTGCCAAGGATGAACGATCATTAAATGATATTCACTCAGATTACTCAAGTTATCACATTCAGTTTTAATTTGACTATATAGTTCTGGAAATTGCGCTTCTAATTCAGCATCATAAGTAAAAGATAAAGATTGTGTTCTAGCGATACTTTGGTGAATAAGCACACACTTTAAATGGATTTCTTTATTATATTCTGAACTATATTTAATATTCTCATTAGCATTAAGGCCTTTGCGCAATTTAGCTCCAGGATGAAGCGGATGTCCCTCTATAACTGCCTGCTCTGAACGCAAATAACTATCTTGTTCATTAATAATTATTTCCAATAAAGGTTCCTTTGAATGTTGCATCTCATATGCTTGATATGAAAGTGCTAACGCCATATTTGCAACACTGTTTTCCATATCGTCTTTGAATTGTGAACTTGCCTCATTATCAAGCTCTGGATTTTCCTTTAAGATATCAGCTAATACTTCATTAGGATGAAGTATACGAACACATTGTCTACCATCACTATCACAATAGTAAAATGGACCTTCAACATCTACACGACCAAATGCATGAGTACTGGAAACTTTTGCGAATAAATATTTATCGCTTTCGGGAAAATGCACGCGCATAATTTGGTGTTCTCCATTTATTGGAAAGTTTTTAATATCACATGACGAGACAAAGGTACTATTTGATTTAGCGTTGACTAAATTTTCTCTGTAAAGGGATGTAATTAAGCGTTGAGAAATTTTATCTCGTGCAACGAGCAATTCATTTTTAAAGTAGTTTACTAAATGGGGCATTTCTTGTTTTAAAAACGATAAAGCTCCTAATTCTTCATCAGTTAAATGTAAATCTATATTGTCTATTGAAATTAAATTATCCATATGGCACCTCAAATTCATTTTACAAAAATCTAAAACATTTGTATAATCCATAATATCGATAATGATATTCATTATCAATTATAAATATTATTATAAATAAGTAGGTGGAATACTGTGGCGAAATTTTTCTTCTCTAGTTCCTTTTTATTATTTCTAGGGAATTGGATAGGACAAATTGGCTTGAATTGGTATGTACTTACTAGTTATCATAACGCAGTCTATTTAGGATTGGTTAATTTTTGCCGACTCGTACCAATTTTGTTACTAAGTGTCTGGGCTGGCGCTATAGCTGATAAATTTGATAGAGGAAAATTATTGAAAATGACCATTTCATCTTCATTTTTAGTGACAAGCACATTATGTGTTTGTACCTTTTTATTAGAACAAGTGCCGATTATTTTCATCCTCATTTATGCCACACTTAGAGGTATGATTAATGCGACGGAAACACCAATAAGACAAGCTGTATTGCCAGATTTATCTGTACATTTAAATACAAGCCAAGCCGTTTCATATCATTCTTTTATCATAAATATATGTCGCTCAATAGGTCCAGCAATTGCAGGATTGATACTCTCAATTTACCATGCACCGTTTACTTTCCTAGCGCAATCAATGTGTTACTTCATTGCTGTTCTATTGTGTATACCATTAACCTTCAAGACAGTTGGTGAGGCAAATAAAGCTAACAAAGGGTTTTCATTTACGGTTGTGTGGGAATACTTTAAGAATAATATGCAGGCCTCAAGAATATTTATTACGTCATTGATTATCATGGCTACTGGGTTTTCGTATACTACACTAGTACCAGTATTAGTACATGATCTCTTTCCCGGTCGCTCGGAAATCTTTGGTGTATCAATGACCTTTTGTGCTGTAGGTGGTATGATTGCAACACTTTTACTACCCATAATTTTGAAAAAGTTCACCATTGTACAAATGTATTATTTAAATTCTTGTCTATTTGGATTAGCGCTTGTAGGTGTCATTATACATAACATTATATTCATGTTTATCTGCATGTCACTTGTAGGTTTATTTAGTCAATTAGCTAGAACATCAAATCGAATATATTTTCAAGAGGATATAGCATCAGAGCATCGAGGAAAAATATTAAGCATCGTCATGATGGATAGAGGGATGATTCCTTTAGGTAGTTTAATATTAACAACATTATCAGAAATAATGGGACCCATTAATACATTTATCACCATGGGAATATTTACTTTTGTAATTGCATTTATTGCATATATAATTCAAAGACCAATTAAATTGGAGGAGTAGAGTATGACTCAAAACGCATGGCAAAATGCGGATACCAATATACAATATCGTATTTTAAATGCTTTAATAAAAGAAAACATTTGGCAAGAACAAACTATTATTACAACTAAAGATGATCAATTAGATATACAATATCATGGATGTATACTTTCTACTCATTTTAATCATAACAGTGTAATGTCAAGGTATGAATTTGTAGGACCAATTACATTTCGATGTGGCACAAACATAATGGAAGTATCAACAGTAGAAGCTTTATTAGATATGTTAAGTAATCATTTTGATATTAATATACATCAGCAATTAATAGATGAAATAATACATAGTAGAGATAGCTTTGTTGAAATTTATAAACAATTTTATCAACGTCAACATAATGTGCAATCTAGTATGCAATTTTCTGGTATGCCAACAACTTTAAATTTTTTTGCATGGTTACAACATTTGAATGACGCGAATGAAATCAATGATTTGTTATATTCAGAAAGCTTAGTATTAGAAGGTCATCCTACACATCCACTTACTAAAACGAAACTGCCATTAACTATGGATGAAGTTAAAATGTATTCACCTGAGTTTGAAAAAGTTATACCGTTAAAAATTATGTTAATCCATAAAGACTGTGCACAAGCTACGTGTATAGATAATGATGAAGATTTCATATTGAAGAAAGTAATACCTGAATATCAAACAAGAATTAGAAAATATGCACAGTCTATTCATATTTCGTTAGAAGACTATTTTGTGATATTAGTACATCCATGGCAATACAACCATACTATCTACGATAAGTTTGCGAATTGGATTGCTAATAAGTTTTTATTAACAACACCATTTGATGTCGATTCGAAAGCAACACTATCATTTAGGACGATGGCGCTCATCAATAAGCCATATCATATAAAATTACCTGTCAATGTACAAGCAACTAGTGCTGTCAGAACAGTTTCAAGTGTTACAACGGTAGATGGACCTATATTGAGTAGCGCTTTACAAAATGTATTAAATCAATATCCACAACTAAATGTTGCATTAGAACCTTATGGTTTATGTGCGAAAACAAATGACGAGGATGCTAGACAGTTAGCATGTATTGTCAGAGAAACACCTTATATTGCAAACAATGGGGTGACTATTGTTACTGGTGCATTGGTTAATCCTAATCCAATTGATCGACATATTACAGTTGATAGTTATATCGAATGGGTTAATGGTGAGTTAAATAATAGAGGTATATTAACCTTTATTCAAAATTATAGTCGACAACTTATTACGCCTTTAATCAATTTAATTCAAGAGTATGGCATAGCTTTAGAAGCGCATATGCAAAATACTATAGTTAATTTAGGACCTAATTATCAAATGAATTTTATTGTGCGTGATTTAGGTGGGTCTCGTATCGATTTAAATACACTTACGCATAAACTGAAAAATATCAACGTGTCCAATCAAAGTTTATTGGCAAATTCAATTGAAGAAGTTATTGCGAAATTTCAGCATGCTGTTATTCAGAATCAGTTAGCTGAATTAATTCATCACTTTTCAAAAACGGAATTTGTAACTGAAGAAGAATTGTTCACTCTAGTTCAAGATGAAGTTAAATTAGCAATAAATGATAATAAACCACATGCTCAAGCTTTAAAAGATGTACTCTTTGGTTCAAAGATTACTGTTAAGGCATTATTACGCATGCGTATGAGCAATAGAGTGAAAAAATATTTAAATATCGAACTTGATAATCCAATTAGAGATGAGGTGAGATAATTGGCTCAAATCAATATAAACTTATCTAAAATTGAATATAATGCAGATGCACTAAGAACGTTATTAGAAAATAATGATATACATTTAACCCCAGTAATTAAATGTATAGCTGGTGATAGTCGAATTATCGAAACATTAATTCAATCAGGGTTCACCCATTTTGCAGAATCAAGACTTGAGAATATAAATGAAGATTTCAAAGGACAATGCAATTATCTTTTACTAAGACCAACATCTAAAAACCGTTATACTCAACTGATTAAATCAGTGAAAATGAGTATGCAAACTGAAATTGAGTCAATTAGAGAGATAAATGACATTGCTAAACAGTTAAATCAAAAACATCAAATTATGTTAATGATTGATTGGAAGGATAGACGTGAAGGGGTTATAACTTATGATGTACTAAATTATATTGAAGAAATCATCAAAATGACTCATATTCAATTAATAGGTATTGCATTTAACTTTATGTGTTTCAAGTCTTCGGCTCCGACTGAAGAAGATATATTAAAGATAAATCAATTCGTTGATGCTATTGAATATAATTTAGGATTTAGACTAAAAGTTGTATCAGGAGGAAACTCAAGTATGATACCCCAATTAATGTACAATGATTTGGGTAGGATTAATGAGTTACGAATAGGTGAGGCATTATTTAGAGGGATAGATACTACAACAAATCAATCTATACCCATGCTATTTCAGAATGCAATTACAGTAGAAGCGGAAATTTTAGAGATTAAACCACGTCTATCTGACAATAATCAATGCTATTTACAAGCAATTGTAGATATTGGCTATGTTGACACAGACGTAAATAAAATTAAACCTATTAAGAATGATGTTAGCATTGTTGGTGCATCAAGTGATCATCTAATGATTAATTTAAATAATCAAGATTACTATAAAGTTGGTGATATTATAGAATTTGCTATGGAGTATGAGGCGCTTTCTCAAGTAATGTATCATAACCATATGACAAAGCACTATTTTAAGGATAATTATATTCAATCTTTGAATAGTATGATGGTCGATTCTCCATTATTGATTAATAAAAAATGTTAACCAATTCTTTGTAGGTATTAATTATCATATAAACTTTAATAAATTAATTAGCCTTTAATTTTGAATTCATTCTGATTAATGGCTTTTTATTTTATCATTTAAAGGTAAAATCCATTAATAATTAAAATTCTAATTTACTTTTATAAAAAAATTAAAAAATACACCAAATTATATTGACATTGATAATCGTTATCAATAAACTATGTATTGTAAACCTATACATATTGAGGAGTGGAATTCATGAAAGGCTTTAAGTTTGCAGGTATAGTCGCATTATTATTTGCATTAGTTTTAGTTACTGCTTGTGGTAATGTTAGCAATAATGGATCAGGTGATTCAGGTAATAAATCGTCATCGAAAGATTCTATTAAAATTAAACACGAATTAGGCACAACTAAAGTTCCTAAAGATGCTAAACGTGTCGTAGCGTTGGAATTTTCATTTGTAGATGCTTTAGCGGCACTAAATGTTAAACCTGTTGGGGTTGCTGATGACAACAAACCAAATCGTATTATTAAACCATTAAAAGAAAAAATTGGAGATTATAAATCTGTTGGTGCTCGTAAACAACCCAACTTAGAAGAAATCAGTAAATTAAAACCAGATTTAATTATTGCAGATAGTAACAGACACAAAGGTATTTACAAAGAATTAAGTAAAATTGCTCCAACAATTGAATTAAAAAGTTTTGATGGAGATTATAATGATAATATAGATGCTTTTAAAACAATTGCCAAAGCTTTAAATAAAGAAGATGAAGGTAAGAAACGTTTAGACGAGCATAAAGAGAAGATTGCAAAATATAAAGATGAAATTCAATTTGATAAAAATGAAAAGGTATTACCAGCTGTAGCGTCTAAATCTGGCTTATTAGCACATCCAAGTGAATCTTATGTAGGTCAATTCTTAAGTCAACTTGGCTTTAAAGAAGCATTAAATAAAGATGTCACTAAAGGGTTAAGCAAATATTTACAAGGACCTTATTTACAACTTAATGCAGAAACATTAAAAGACGTAAATCCTGAACGTATGTTTATAATGACTGATGGCGCAAGTCCTAAAGAACCATCATATCAAGAAATGAAAAAAGACCCGGTTTGGGACACATTAGATGCGGTTAAACATAATCGTGTAAGTATCGTTAGTCGTGATACTTGGGCAAGAGCTCGAGGTTTAATATCTTCTGAAGAAATGGCTAAAGAACTTGTAGAAATTTCTAAAAAAGATAAAGAAAAGTAAGGTGGCAATAAAATGACTATTAGATCTACTGATAGTCAATCTGCTTTAGACAAAGCAAATAAGAGGCGCACTACACTCACATTTATTGTGAGTGGGTGCTTTCTTTTTATTTTTGCATATTTTAATTTAGCGATTGGCTCGTCTGAAATTCATGCTAAACATATTTTTGAATACTTTTTTACATCTATAAATAATAAACAAACATTTCTTATTCATAATGTAAGAATGCCAAGAATGATTGGTGGGTTATTGATTGGCGGTGCGCTAGCCTTAGCTGGCCTCTTAATGCAAGCGATTACTAGGAATCCATTAGCATCTCCACAAATATTTGGTGTTAATTCAGGTGCATCATTTGTAATAGTATTAGTGACGATATTAATACCTTCACTAGGTAACTATGCAACATATCTGGCATTTTTAGGGGCGTTTATTGGAGGATTAACTGTCTATGTATTATCCGGATCTACGAAAAAAATAACACCAATTAAATTGGCCCTTGCAGGAATGGCAATTCATTTATTTTTCAGTAGTTTAACGCAAGGTATCATCATTTTAAATGAAGATTCTAATACTACCGTTATGTTCTGGTTAGTAGGTTCATTAAATGGATTGAAATGGACTGCAGTCTTGTCAGTTATGCCTTTGCTCATATTAGCGCTTATCATAACGATGTTATTAGGCCGTCAATTAACCATAATGGAATTAGGAGACGATATAGCGAAAGGATTAGGCCAGAAGACTCAGCTTATCAGAATTATAGTTGGCCTACTTGTCATCGTACTAGCAGGTGCATCTGTTTCAATAGTTGGACCGATTGGATTCATTGGTTTAATCGTCCCTCATATAGTTAAACGTTATATAAGTAAAGATTACTTCTTAATGGTGCCTTTAACTTTTTTGATAGGTGCCGATTTATTATTACTATCAGATATGTTAAGTAGACTTATTACATTTCCTTACGAATCTCCAGTTGGTATTGTCACTTCATTTGTTGGGGCAATTTACTTCCTATTAATAACTTTAAAAGGGGTGAAACGAATATGACAAAACGACAATTATCTATTCGTTACACTGTTGTAATCATCTGCTTAATTGTAAGCATATTTATAAGTTTATGTGTTGGTTCAACAATGTACAGTCCTTTGAAAGCAATTCACGGAATTCTAAAATTTGATGATTTCATATTAAACGAGTACCGAATTCCGAGAACGTTACTAGGTTTAGTTGTGGGAAGTAGTTTGGCCATTTCTGGCGCGGTGATTCAAGGGGTAGTTAGAAATCCACTAGCATCTCCAGATGTTATAGGTATAACTAAAGGCGCTAGTTTGGCAGCTATTATAGTAATTATGCTATTTCCTTCAGCGCCGCTATTAGTACTACCCATTGGTTCGTTCATAGGTGCATTATTTATTAGTTTGATTTTGTCATTTTTAATTTCTAAATATAATATTAAAGGCTCAACTTTAGCTTTAATTGGGTTAGCTATCGGTGCTATATGTACCGCTGTAGTTCAATTTTTACTTATTAGAAACCCTATGGATGCAAATAATGCGTTAGTTTGGTTAACAGGGAGTTTATATGGTCATACTATTGAAAATTTCTATTCAGTCATACCCTGGTTTGTTATAACCTTACCACTCGTATTATGTTTAAGTTATCAATTAGATATTTTAAATTTAGGAGAACATATTGCTACGGCGCTTGGTGCAAGAGTACAAAGACTCAAAATGATCTTACTTATTTTGTCGGTTATGCTGGCTGGTGCCTCCATTTCAGTAGTAGGCGGTATAAGTTTTCTAGGCCTAATTGCACCACATATCGCTAGATCTATTGTAGGTCTACGTTACTTCCATGTTGTACTTATGTCTGGTTGTATAGGTTCAATTTTAATCTTGTTCAGTGATGGGTTAGCGAGAGGAATTCATCCACCATTAGATATACCTGTGGGTGTAATAATTGCTATCATTGGGGTGCCATATTTCTTATTTTTATTAAGACGAATTTAATGAAATTCAAGAGCTAATTATTCTCATATTTATGATGAAAATTAGCTCTTTTTATATTGCATATCAATTAAAAATGATATATAGTATTTAACATGATATTTATAAAAATGCATATATTCTTATATTTATATAAAAGTTCACAGTTTTACTTAATATATTTACATAATCAATGAATATAAAAGCATCAATAATGAGAAAGAAAGAGGTTATTAGTGGTGGAAGGTTACTCAAAGCAACAGATTGCCAAAGGTAGAGCGAAATTCATAACTATGTCTATTATTGGAATTATACTTTTCTTAATTCCAGTACCAGTTACACAAGATGGTGAGAAACAAACTACATTACCTGTAGCCTTTTTAGCAAATTGGCTAAAAGGTCTACTAGGTGATGCAATGCCAATTATTATAATTTTTATTATTACATTGTCTGCAATATTAACAGTACTTTATTCGACAATTTTTAAAAGTAAAGTTAAACCAGGCGGATTATTAGATAGTGCATTTAAAGTTGGTCCAGTATGGATGACATTAAGAATATTAGCCGTCGTCTTTGTATGGATGACCTATTTTAAACTTGGTTCAAAGGTTATTTATTCAGAGGATACTGGTGGTTTAGTGTTTTATGATCTTTTACCTACATTGGTTGCAGTATTTTTATTTGCTGCACTATTCTTACCTTTTTTAATGGAATATGGTTTATTAGAATTTTTAGGCCCCTTATTTAGACCAATTATGAGACCATTATTCACATTGCCAGGACGCTCTACAGTAGATAATTTAGCTTCGTTTATTGGTGATGGAACTGTAGGTGTCCTAATAACAAGTCGTCAGTATGAAAGAGGCATATACTCTAGAAGGGAATCCATAGTGATTTCTACTACGTTTAGTGTCGTTTCTATTACTTTTGCTATAGTTATTGCAGAAACTGTTGGATTACAACATAAATTTTTTGCATTTTATTTAACTGTAATTATTTCATGTTTTGTTGCTGCAATGATCATGCCACGTATTTGGCCATTAAACAAAATACCTGATGAATTTACTAAAGAAGTTTCTGAGAATACTAGATTAGAAAAACTACCTGAAGGTAAAACGGCACTAGGATATGGTTTTGAAGAGGCAACTATTGTTGGATTGAAAGCACCAGGGTTTAAAGAGTTTTGGAAATCCGGCTTAAAAACTGTAATAGATATGTGGTTTGTTATCCTTCCAGTCGTTATGAGCATCGGAACGCTTGCGACTATGATAGCTAATTATACGCCAGTATTTTCAATTATTGGTCAACCTTTTATTCCAATTCTTGAACTATTGCAAATACCAGAAGCGGCTAAAGCCTCTGAAACATTATTGATTGGTTTTGCAGATATGTTCTTACCATCTATATTAATTGCTGATGCGCACAGTGAGATTACAAGATTTGTAATTGGTGCATTAAGTATTTCTCAATTAATATATTTATCAGAAGTTGGTGGTGTAATATTAGGTTCTAAAATACCAGTAAGTTTAGGTAAATTATTTATGATTTTCCTAATTAGAACTGCAATCACTTTACCAATTATAGCGTTAATGGCTCATTTATTATTATAAAATAGTAAAGGCAATGAAGTCAGAGGTTAGAAATGTTGAAATAAACAATTCCTATCTATACTTCATTGCCGTTTTTTTAATTTAATGTAGATAACACCGTAGCTTTAACAATTTCACTGCTAATCACCGGTGAAGATTCAGACGATGTTTTGTCTCTGTTTTGATGTGCTTCTTTAAATGCATCGCTTTTAGTCCAAGCTTCAAAGTCTTTTTCAGTCTCCCACCATGTATTTACGTACATGTCTTCATTTTCATGATCTCGTGTCACTTTCCAAACTTCAATTTTATGAAAACCTTGCAATGCTTCAATTTTTCCACCTTTAGTGAATCTTGGCGCCATTTTTTCTGCAAAACCTTTTTTTACGGTAATTCTATTTGTAACAACAAACATAATTTTAACCTCCTTATCTAAGTGTAGTTTAATTAATATTGAGAAAAATACAAAGTAATACAGTATTTATTAATTTAGATTAAAAAACTGTCAACTACATATCGGAAGTTGACAGTTTTTTATATAACTTTGCGAATGAAAAATGTATATTGGTATTACTTAGTTAATTCATTATAAACCTTTTGGTCGTTGTGCGTATAAATAATGTATTCATGATCATCTGTATCAATAATCACTCTATTAGTTTTACCAAAAGTAGAACCAATACGTGAAATATTTTTAGAATCTAAATCTGGAACGGCATGAATTTCTTGGTCTTGTGAAATATTTTTAATTTCACTAGTAGGGATTTTGATATCAGCTACTCTCCATTGAATTCTAACTTCATTATTATCTTTCTTAACAGTCATTGCCATTAAAGAACACATCCTTTATGTTATTTATGTCTATATCATATATCAGTGTGTAATCGTTTTCAAGTATTAATGATATACTTTTTAAATTTTGTGATACACTATTTAACTAACACCGAAAATATGTTCGTATTTCAGTGTGGTTTATGTTAAAATGTTCTCTATAAAGGAGAAGGTTTATGACAGGCAAAACTCACGTATCTGCTGGATTACTAGTAGGTGCATTAACAACCGAACACTTTCAAACAGATTTGTTCTCAACTGTTACAGTAATATGTTTATCTGTAGTTTCAAGTTTATTACCAGACATTTGTCACACTGGAAGTAAAATTGGTAGAAAATTAAAATTGCTTAGTTTAATTATTAGACTGTTATTCGGTCATAGGACATTTACTCACTCATTATTATTTATAGGTATCATTGTATTTCTCCTTAATTTGATTCAAACTCCTACTTACTATTTGGTTTCTATTATCGGTGGTATGGCCTCTCATGTTATACTAGATATGTTAACGCCAAGGGGAGTAAAGTTACTTTATCCGATTCCTCTTACTATTAAGTTCCCGTTTACCTTTAAAACTGGTGGCTTAGTCGATGTATCACTGGCTACTGCATTAAGTATTGGCGCATTATACATATTATTTCAAACTTCTATTAGTCATTTATTAAAATATATAAGTCAGTCCATTTTAGGGTAACTACCAAATAATGAGTGTATGAATACATATTGAATTAATCACAAGGAGAGTTAAAATGTTAGATCAAAATCAATTAAAGAAATATAATCAAGAACATTTGAGTGAATATGAAAAGTTAATGAGCAGTAATGAAAAAGAAAAATTAGAATCGAAAGTGAATGAATTAGATTTAGAAAGTATTCAACAATTATTTCAAGATTTATATGTTAATCGTCAATCAATTTCTGATGTGTCATCTGTTTCAGAAGTAAAATATCAACGCAAGACTGAATTGACTGATCAAGAAGGTGCAAAATATGAACAAAAAGGCATAGAAGCAATACGAAACGGTGAATTTGCAGTTTTATTAATGGCTGGTGGTCAAGGGACGCGTTTAGGTTATAAAGGGCCAAAAGGTTCATTTGAAATTAAAGGAGTTAGTTTGTTTGAATTACAAGCACGACAATTACTTAAACTTAAAAAGGAAACTGGTCATTTAATCAATTGGTATATCATGACTAGTGATATCAATCATGAAGAAACGTTATCGTACTTTGAACAACATGATTATTTTGGTTATAACCCTGATAATGTACATTTCTTTAAACAAGAAAACATGGTCGCATTATGTGAAACTGGGCAATTGGTACTTAATGAACAAGGTTATATAATGGAGACGCCAAATGGAAATGGTGGTGTATTTAAATCATTAGAAAAAAATGGTTACTTAGATAAAATGGCATCTGATGGTGTGAAATTTATTTTCTTAAATAACATTGATAACGTATTAGTTAAAGTATTAGATCCATTATTTGCTGGGTTTACAGTGGTAAATGATTGCGACGTAACTTCTAAATCAATTCAACCTAAAGATGGTGAAAGTGTCGGACGATTAGTAAATCAAAATAGTAAGGACACAGTTCTTGAGTATTCTGAATTGGATGAAGCGGTCGCTAATACGTTTGATAATGCAAATATTGGAATTCATGCCTTTAAAATTGCATTTATTAAACAAGCAGTAAATAATGATTTACCATATCACTTAGCAGTGAAAAAATTAAAGCAATTAGATGAAGATTTTGGAGTTGTTGAAAAACCAACATTAAAATTTGAATTGTTTTACTTTGATATTTTTAGATATGCAACAAGTTTTGTAACGTTGCAAGTTAATAGAGAAGATGAATTTTCTCCACTTAAAAATAAAGAAGGTAAAGATAGTGTTGAAACTGCTACATCAGATTTAGAACGTTTGAATTTAATTTAAAAGGTGGTGGGGCCAGATGTCTAACTCAACTAAGAATGCAAAAGGTACTGTTGTCGAATCATTTAAAGACATCATTCCTCTATCTTTCGGTGAAGAAATTGGTAACTCAGTTTCACATGGTGTAGCTGCTTTACTTACACTTTTTTTACTACCATATGCTGCAGTTCATAGTTATATAGCACATGGAACGTTAAGCTCAGTTAGTATTTCTATATTTGTAATTAGTATTTTTATGATGTTTATCTCTTCAACTATATATCATGCAATGAAAAATAATACTGCTCACAAATATATTTTAAGAATTATTGATCATAGTATGATTTATGTTGCTATTTCAGGAACTTATACGCCAGTTTTATTAACTGTCGTAGGAGGATGGATTGGTTGGTTTGTATTCATATTACTTTGGGGTACTACAATTTGGGGAATTTTGTATAAGTCCATTTCTGTTAATGTGAATCCTAAATTAAGTTTGATTGTCTATTTGGTAATGGGATGGGTTGGTATTATTTTTCTACCTATTATCATTATGCGTACATCTTGGTTATTTATCTTATTCATTGTACTAGGAGGCTTATCTTACACTATTGGTGCTTGGTTTTATGCCCAAAAAAACCGTCCATACTTTCATATGATTTGGCATATTTTTATCGTAATCGCTTCAATGTTTCATTTAATAGCAATACTTTATTTTATTTAGAGAATTTAAAATAGGGTTGATGATTTTATCGGTCATCAGTCTTATTTTTTTATTTAAGGTAATCATTCTATTGCATATAAAATAAAATGTTGATTATCCTATTAAAGAATCTGAAATTTATTTAGGAGGAATAATGTTCATGAACTTTAAATCAATAGGTATCGTCGTAACTTTAGTTTTAACTATGTTTATGGCTGCAATAGAAAGCTCAATTATCTCATTAGCGATGCCCACTATAAGAACTGACTTAAACGCTGGTGCATCTATATCATTAGTATTTACTGTTTATTTCATAGCGCTAGTAGTTGCGAATCCTATTGTTGGTGAATTATTAACAAGATTTAAAATATTATATATTGCAATGATAGGCGTGTTTTTATTTGGTATTGGCAGTTTAATGTCAGGAATGAGTGACACATTTATAATGCTTATTATCTCTAGAATTGTTCAAGGATTGGGAGCAGGAGTTATGATGTCGCTGACTCAAATTGTTCCAAAATTAGCATTTGAAATACCATTTAGATACAAAATTATGGGAATTGTAGGAAGTGTCTGGGGAATTTCAAGTATTATTGGACCATTATTAGGTGGGGCAATTTTAGAGTTTGCAACATGGCATTGGTTATTTTTTATAAATATTCCAATAGCAGTTATTGCAATTATACTTGCATTTATTACATTTCATTTTTCAGAAGAATCAGAAGTTAAATCTTCAAGCTTAGATGTTAAGGGGCTTTCTTTCTTTTACATATTTATAGGATTGTTTATGTTTGGTTTATTGAGTAAGTCTTCAATAGTATTAAATATTATTGCATTGATGCTAGCTTTCATTTTTATCTTTATTTTATTTAAATTTGAGAGCAAAATAAAGAATCCATTTATCCCAATTTCAGAGTTTAATCGTTCAGTTTCACTAGTATTTGTAACAGATTTATTAATAGCTATGTCTTTAATGGGATACAATTTATACATTCCAATCTACTTACAAGATCACTTACATCTTTCACCACTTCAAAGTGGTTTGGTAATATTCCCACTGTCAGTAGCTTGGTTAGTTTTAAATTTTAACTTAGCAAAGGTAGAAGAGAACTTAACTCGAAAAGCATTATATATTAGTGCTTTTACATTATTATTGATTAGCAGTATCATACTCATGTTTGGTCTTAAAGTACCATTATTAATAGCAGCAACAGTAATTCTTGCTGGGGTAAGTTTTGGATTTGTTTATACAAAGGACAGTGTCATCGTTCAAGAAGAAACAGATCCTAGACATATGAAGAAAATGATGTCTTTCTATGCATTAACTAAAAATTTAGGTTCTTCAATAGGTTCAACTGTAATGGGATATTTCTATGCTATGTCAGTTGGAATCATGGATGGGCATTTTTACAATATATTATTTGCAGTTTCATTAGTCGCTATTCTTCTGATTATTATGTGGTCAACACTTTATAGACCTGAGGTATAGAATGTGTAATCATTCAAACGAAATAAAGTTGAAGAATAATAAAGTTTTAGACTAATGTACTTTAAATTTTATATCGTGAATTATTAATGATAAAATGAGCGTGTATATAAAGGAGGACAGAAAGATGAAGTTTTTTAAAAATAATTATAAAAATATTTTATCAACTTTACTTGTCCTCACTATCTTTATCATTTCAGGTGCTATTTTTTTAATGTTTTTAGGATTTGGTTTATTTGGATTAAGTCGAATCCTAATTTTTTTTAAGCTAGGTTATTTTACCTACAATAAAAATTTAGTAGATAATTTAGTTTATTATGGTAGCTATATTGTTTTTGGTTACTTCATTTTATTTGCCATTGAACATTTAATGGACTATTTTAGAAAACAATTGCCCAATAATCCATATTTTAATGGCAGTTTGTACCAATTGATTTCATACGTTGTTACTACGATACTCTTCTATTTTATTATTCACATACATTATGTTTATATTGAGATTGATTTTTGGGTTATTTCAGTCATCATAGGATTGTTATATATATTTAAAATTATATTTTATCCAGATAGTGAGAACCTTAATAATAAGAAATAGCAAGCATTTAGTTTGCTTGGCATACTAAATTTGGTTGGATAAAAAAATATGTATGAAATAAAAGGAGTTTTTATATGGCGAATATAGAAGTATCCACAAAAAAACGGAACCTCATCGTAGCGGTAATGCTATTAAGTGCATTTATCGCTATTTTAAATCAAACTTTACTAAATACGGCTTTGCCACACATTATGAAAGAATTAAATACATCTGAAAATACTGCTCAATGGTTAGTAACAGGCTTTATGCTTGTTAATGGGACGATGATCCCTTTAACTGCTTATCTGATGGATCGAATTAAAACAAAACCATTATATTTAGTTTCAATGGGAATTTTCTTAGTTGGTTCAATTGTAGCTGCCATTGCACCTAGCTTTGGTGTCCTAATGTTTGCCAGAGTGATTCAAGCTATTGGTGCTGGAATTATTATGCCGCTCATGCAGTTCACATTGTTTACTTTATTTTCAAAAGAGAAACGTGGATTTGCAATGGGATTGGCTGGTTTGGTCATACAATTTGCTCCAGCAATAGGTCCTACGTTTTCTGGGTTAATTATTGATAATACAAGTTGGAGAGTGCCTTTCATTATAGTTGTAGGCATTGCGCTCGTAGGATATATATTTGGTGCTATCACGCTATCTAGTTATAACGAAATTAAAAAGACAGCGTTAGATAAAAGATCAGTTGTTTATTCAACGTTAGGATTCGGATTAATGCTTTATGCGTTCAGTAGTGCAGGTAATTTGGGGTTCACTAATCCAATTGTTGTAATCTCGGCCATTATTGGTATTCTAATAGTTATCACATTTATTAGAAGACAGTTAAGTATCACTAATCCTTTGTTAAACCTCAAAGTTTTTAAAAGCAAAATATTCACTTTCAGTACTATAACTTCAATGATTGTAATGATGTCAATGGTAGGTCCAGCCCTCTTAATTCCTTTATTTGTTCAAAATGGACTTGGGTTGAGTGCATTTATGTCTGGATTGGTCATTATGCCCGGAGCCATTTTAAACGGTATAATGTCTGTTTATACAGGTAAAATATATGATAAGTATGGGCCTAGACTTTTAATTTTAATTGGTTTCATTATTCTTATCGTAACAACGGCATCTTTAAGTTTCTTGAAATATGATTCATCATACACTATGTTAGTTGTTGTTTATGCTATAAGAATGTTTGCAGTTTCATTATTAATGATGCCTATCAATACTGCAGGTATAAATGCACTTAGAAATGAAGATATATCACATGGTACTGCCATCATGAACTTCGGTCGTGTTATGGCTGGCTCTCTAGGAACAGCTTTAATGGTAACTTTCATGAGTATTGGTGCAAAAATACTCAGCACTGGTTCTTCAGCAAGTTCGAACCATGAAATATTACAAAGACAGAGTGTTGCAGCTGGTGTAGATTTATCGTTTGCAATAGTTACTGGTCTTGTAATTATAGGCTTTATTTTCTCTTTATTTATCAAAGAGGAAAGACACTATAATAAAAATTCAACAAATACACGGGATATGTAAATCTGATATTGATAGAAGTTAGCCAACAAATAGTGAGCTAACTTCTTTTTTTATATATTTAAAAAATATATACTAATTTAGAAAGTCAATACATATTAATATTTGATATTATAAAGGTATAAAGAATACTAAGGGGGATTTTCATTGTTAACGGTAGATCAAGTGAAAGAAATAGTTGGAGCATTAAAAGATCCAATTATAGATGCACCACTTAAAGAGACAGACGGTATTGTAGAAGTAACTATTAAAGAAGAAATAGAGCATGTTAGTGTCAAAGTGGCAATGGCACAATTAGGCGGACAACCGCAATTAGATTTACAAATGGCAATAGTTAAAGCGCTTAAAGATAATGGTGCTAATACTGTTGGAATAAGATTTGAAGAATTACCTGCCGAAACGGTTGAGCAATATACTGGTAAGAAAGAAGAACAACCTAAGACCATTGAGGGACTTTTATCTAAAGACAATCCTGTAGAATTTATAGCGATTGCTTCAGGAAAAGGCGGTGTAGGTAAATCTACAGTAGCAGTAAATTTAGCAGTAGCCTTAGCCCGCGAAGGTAAACGTGTTGGTTTAGTTGATGCGGATATTTATGGTTTTAGTGTTCCAGATATGATGGGTATTGATGAGAAACCAGGAGTTCAAGGAAAAGAGATTATTCCAGTAGAACGTCATGGAGTGAAAGTTATATCAATGGCCTTTTTCGTAGAAGAGAATGCACCAGTAATATGGCGTGGACCTATGTTAGGGAAAATGTTAACCAATTTCTTTGTAGAAGTGAAATGGGGGGAACTTGATTACTTACTATTAGACTTACCTCCAGGAACAGGGGATGTAGCTTTAGATGTACATTCAATGCTACCAAGTAGTAAAGAGATAATTGTAACGACACCGCATCCTACTGCAGCATTTGTTGCTGCTAGAGCAGGGGCAATGGCAAAACATACCGAGCACTCTATTCTCGGTGTTATCGAAAATATGAGTTATTTTGAAAGTAAAGAAACAGGTAATAAAGAATATGTCTTTGGTAAAGGCGGAGGACGTAAACTAGCAGATGAATTAAATACTCAGTTATTAGGAGAACTACCATTAGAACAACCTACTTGGAATCCTAAAGATTTCTCTCCCTCTATTTATCAAGCAGATGATCGTTTAGGAGAAATCTACACATCTATCGCCCAAAAAGTGATAGCATCTACAATTAAAAAATAAAGATAGATTTAGTGTAAAATTGAGGTTCTATAATAAATTGGACTGATGACAAAATTCATCAGTCCAATTTTCATGTTTTTGAATAGAAAAAAGGCGCAATTACCTCTATAATTATTAGCTACCAAACAAAATAAAAAAGAAAGGTAATG
>NZ_JBXARC010000034.1:0-17195 GCF_058807855.1 Staphylococcus sp. GW821-FHT11H10
AAAGACAATTTCTATATTATTTCAATAGAAATTGTCTTTTTTTCACTTATCCAAGAACTTTATGTCCCGGACTCTTCTTTATTAGGCATTGTTTGTCTTTGATGGAAATGTATAGATAAGACGACACCTATACCAACCATTAAACTCCATAGTGAACTACCGCCATAACTAATAAATGGTAGTGGAATTCCGGTAATAGGTAGTAATTGGATTGTCATACCTATATTTTGTAATATGTGGAAAACAAGTAGTGATACATAGCCTATGATAAATATTTTGCTGAATGGAGATTCAACTTTCGTAGCAAGTCGAATTAAATGAAAAATCAATGCTAAAAAGATGAGTAGTAAAACTACAGCGCCTATAAATCCCATTTCTTCTCCAACTACTGAGAATATAAAATCTGTATGATTTTCAGGAATGTAAACCTCACCATGATTAAATCCTTTACCGAATAATTGACCAGACCCAATCGCTTTTAAAGATTCTGTTAAGTGATAACCGTCTCCAGCACTATATGAATATGGATCCAACCAAGAATTAATTCGTCCCATTTGATACATTTTCACACCTAGAAGGCTCTCAATTAACGTTGGTTTATAAATGATAGCTAATATAATAGTTCCTCCAAAAACAAAAGCGACTATAAATAATGGTGCTAAAATTCTCCATGTAATACCGCTAACTAACATTATACCGATAATAATAGCGCAAATCACAAGCGTTGTACCTAAGTCATTTTGTAATAAGATTAAAGCCATTGGAACTATTGAAATTCCTATGATTTTAAAGAACAAGACTAAATCAGTTTGAAAAGATTTATTAAAAGTAAAACGATTATGGTTAGAAACGCTCTTTGCTAATGCTAGAATTAAGATGACCTTCATAAATTCTGAGGGTTGAATACTTACTGGTCCAAATGAATACCAACTTTTAGCACCATTAATGATTGGTGTAATAGATGTTTCAGGTAATATGAGTAAACCGATAAGTAGTACACAAAAGATAAAATAAAGAATATATGTATTATTTCTAATCTTTTTAGGTGAAATAAGCATAATAACTAATGCGATAATAGCACCTAATATGTAATATATGATTTGGCGAATACTAAAGTTTGCACTATATTGTCCTCCACCCATAGCTGAACTAATCGTAGTAACACTTATAATGGCAAGTATGGTTAATAATGCTACAAGTATCCAGTCTATCTTACGTAGCCAATGTTTTGAAGGCTGTTGACGGGATGAATATTTCATGAGAAAACTCCTTAAATTCTTATAATCGAACGATTAATATTATATACAAATTTTACATGACTTTATATTAATTTGCTAGAAAATAACAGGCTGAATATAGAAAACTAAAAATTCTATCTAAAATTGTGTTTGAATTATGATTGGTAAATTAATCTAATATAAACCAAAAAAATTATTTAAACATAATTAGATTTAAGTTGATAAATGCAAAATCACTTTAGACTGTGATAATATTGTTTTTTAGAAAGCATAGTTTAAACTAAATAAAATTTATAAAATATTGATAGTTAACTAAAAAGAAAAAGTAAAAATGAATTGAAAGAGATATAGACATTTGTAAGAAGTTTAAATAACGTAATAGTTTAATACTTCTCATAAATGATTGAGTTATGATCTTTCTTAATGGAGGAACTACTTATGGTAAAAGAAAACATTTGTATCGTATATGGTGGTAAAAGTGCTGAACATGATGTTTCTAAATTGACTGCGCAAAATGTTCTTAATGCAATTGATAAAGAAAGATATTTAGTGGATATCATTTATATTACGAATGATGGCTTATGGAAGAAAAAAGAAAATATCACTGAGGAAATTAAAGAAATTGAATCCCTAAATATGACAGATATAGAAGCGGGCGAAATCACTATTTTGCTTAAAGAAAGTAGCAATGGTAAACCTTATGATGCAATATTCCCATTACTTCATGGCCCTAATGGTGAAGATGGTACAATTCAAGGGTTATTTGAAGTTCTTGATTTACCATATGTTGGAAACGGTGTACTAGCTGCATCAAGTTCAATGGATAAACTTGTCATGAAACAATTATTTGAACATAGAGGATTGCCTCAATTACCTTACATTAGTTTCTTAAGAAGTGAATATGAAAAATATGAGGGGAATATTATTAAACTCGTTAAAGATAAACTTACATATCCAGTATTCGTAAAACCTGCAAATCTTGGCTCAAGTGTAGGTATTAGTAAATGTAATAATGAGGATGAACTAAAATCAGGTATTGAGGAAGCTTTCCAATTTGACCGTAAACTCGTTATTGAGCAAGGTATTAATGCTCGCGAAGTTGAAGTAGCTGTATTGGGCAATGACTATCCTGAAACAACATGGCCAGGAGAAGTTATCAAAGATGTTGCATTCTATGATTACAAATCAAAATACAAAGACGGTAAAATCAGTTTACAAATTCCTGCAGAATTAGATGAAGAAGTGCAAATGACATTAAGAAACATGGCATTGGAAGCATTTAAAGCTACAGATTGTTCGGGATTAGTACGTGCGGATTTCTTTGTTACTGAAGACAATCAAATTTTTATTAATGAAACAAATGCAATGCCTGGATTTACAGCATTTAGTATGTATCCAAGTTTATGGGAGAATATGGGGTTATCTTATTCTGACCTAATCACAAAATTAATTGACCTAGCTAAAGAACGTCACGAGGATAAAAAGAAAAACAAATACACAATTGACTAAGAGAGGGATTCATAAATGATAGAAGTTACTTTACAGCAAATTCAGGAATGGATACCTTGTGATATTGATTCACAATATTTACGACAAACCATCAAAGGTGTGACGATCGATTCACGTGCAATCAAAACTAATATGTTATTTATACCATTTAAAGGTGAGAACGTAGATGGTCATTGCTTTGTTTCACAGGCGTTAAAAGATGGTGCTGGGGCTTCTTTCTATGAAAAGGGCCATGACATTGATGATAACGTGAAGGGACCTATTATATGGGTAGACGATACATTAATTGCGTTACAACAATTAGCTAAAGCATATCTTAAACATGTGAACCCTAAAGTAATAGGTGTTACTGGTTCAAACGGTAAAACAACTACAAAAGATATGATTGAGAGTGTATTACACACTGAATTTAAAGTAAAAAAAACGCAAGGTAATTACAATAATGAAATAGGCTTACCGTTAACTATTTTAGAGCTTGATTTAGATACAGAGATTTCAATATTAGAAATGGGTATGTCTGGATTCCATGAAATAGAATTACTTTCTAATATAGCAGAACCAGATATTGCTGTTATTACTAATATTGGTGAATCACATATGCAAGATTTAGGTTCTCGTGAAGGCATTGCTAAAGCTAAATCTGAAATAACAATTGGACTTAAAAAAGAAGGAACATTCATCTATGATGGTGATGAACCATTGCTTGAACCACATGTTAAAAAAATCAAACACGCTAAATGTTTAAGTGTAGGTTTGAAACAAGATAATGCTTTAGTATGCGAAGTAGAACATAGTGAAAATGATGGCATTGCTTTCTCTATTAACGGTAATGAACATTATAAATTACCTATTCTAGGAATCCATAATATGAAAAATGCAGCTATCGCTATTGCTATTGGTCATGAACTAGGACTTAAATATGAGACTATTCAACATAACATTAATCATGTTCAACTTACTGGTATGCGAATGGAACGCCATATTACTGATGATGATATTACTATCATAAATGATGCTTATAATGCCAGTCCTACAAGTATGAAAGCCGCAATTGATACTTTGAGTCAAATGGAAGGTAGAAAAATTATTGTACTTGCTGACTCACTTGAATTAGGGGAAAATAGTCGTTCAATGCACGAAGAGGTAGGCGCATATTTAGAAGGTAAAAACATCCATACATTATTAACATATGGCAAAGATGCAAAGTATATTAGTGATATTGGAGGACAATTTGTTGACCACGTTGAATATTTTATTGATAAACAACAATTAACTCAATATTTAATAAATAACTTAGTTGCTAACGACAAAGTTCTTGTAAAAGGTTCAAGAGGAAATAAACTTGAAGAAGTTGTAAATAAATTGATTTAATTATTTTCAAAATTACTATCAATCTAAGCAAGTCACTAATTAGGAATCTAAATCCTTTAGTGGCTTGTTTTTTTACTTTAAAAATTTAATTAACAAGTGAAAAATGTAAACGCTATTATATGAAAATAGGTTTGAAAACGAGTTCATCTATAAAATTGCTTTATTGCGATATGTAATTTTAGGTGGTACTATATAGAAGTTGACGTAATAAGAGGACCTTATATACACAAACGTATATTGATAAATAAGAAAGTTAAAAGGAGAATTATATTGCAAAATTTTAAAGAACTAGGGATTTCGGATAAAACAGTTGAGACCCTTGAAGCAATGGGCTTTAAGGAACCCACACCTATCCAAAAAGATAGTATCCCTTATACATTAGAAGGAAAAGACATCCTTGGACAAGCTCAAACTGGTACAGGTAAAACGGGAGCGTTCGGGATTCCTTTAATAGAAAAAGTTGTGGGTCAATCAGGTGTACAAGCGTTAATATTAGCACCTACAAGAGAATTGGCTATGCAAGTAGCTGAACAATTAAGAGAATTTAGCCGTGGTCAAAATGTACAAGTTGTAACGGTATTTGGTGGTATGCCAATCGATCGACAAATTAAAGCTTTAAAAAGAGGACCACAAATCGTTGTAGGTACACCAGGACGTGTCATTGACCACTTAAATAGACGTACATTAAAAACAAATGGTATTCATACATTGATTTTGGATGAAGCGGATGAAATGATGAACATGGGATTCATCGATGATATGAGATTCATTATGGATAAAATTCCAGCTGAACAAAGACAAACAATGTTATTCTCAGCAACAATGCCTAAAGCAATCCAAACTTTAGTACAACAATTCATGAAATCTCCTCAAATCGTTAAGACAATGAACAACGAAATGTCAGACCCTCAAATTGATGAATATTATACAATAGTGAAAGAGCTTGAAAAGTTCGATACATTTACTAATTTCTTAGATGTACACCAACCTGAATTAGCCATTGTCTTCGGTAGAACAAAACGTCGTGTGGATGAATTAACAAGTGCTTTATTATCTAAAGGATACAAAGCAGAAGGCTTACATGGTGATATCACACAAGCTAAACGTTTAGAAGTATTGAAGAAATTTAAAAATGATCAAATCGATATATTAGTTGCTACAGACGTTGCGGCACGTGGTTTAGATATTTCAGGTGTAAGTCATGTATATAACTTTGACATTCCTCAAGATACTGAAAGCTATACACATAGAATCGGACGTACAGGAAGAGCTGGTAAAGAAGGCATCGCTGTTACATTTGTAAATCCAATTGAAATGGATTACATCCGTCAAATTGAAGATTCAAATGGAAGACGCATGAACGCTTTAAGACCACCTCACCGAAAAGAAGTATTAAAAGCGCGTGAAGATGATATTAAAGATAAAGTGAAAAATTGGATGTCACGAGAAAGTGAAGCACGTTTGAAACGTATCTCAAGCGAGTTATTAGAAGAATATGATAGTACTGAATTAGTTGCATCATTACTACAAGAATTAGTAGAAGCAAATGATGAAGTGGAAGTACAATTAACATTTGAAAAACCATTAGCACGTAAAAATCGCCAAGGTAAAGGTAATGGATCACGTCGTGGTGGAAAACGTAATAACAAGTTCGATAATAAAAACAAACGTTCAAAAGGTAACTTTAATAAGAAAAAAGGTAAAAAACCTGACCGTCGTGAAAGACAAGACAAAGGTAGATCTACGATGAAAGGTCGAACATTCGCAGATTTACAAAAATAAAATAATTCAATATTGAATTTTATAATCAAACCATCTCATGCTTTTGAGGTGGTTTTAAATTTGATTAAATAGTAGAAGTAATTTAACAATTTCGCATATTCAGCAAGGTCAGTAAGCCTCACACTAAATATGATATAATAAAATAAAATTGCAAAGGAGTATATTATGAAGGTAGAAAGTTCATTTCATAAGAGTCCTAAAAATGCACTGAAATACCACTGGCTTAATAGTGGTATCTTATTTTTAATAGAACTGATTATCATTGTTGCACTATTTTCAATGTGGCGATATTTTAATTGGTACCACCTTATTGTCTACATACTTATCTTCTTAGTCTTCATTTCGGTTATTCGTTTACTATTACAACCCATTATTAATTATAAATATCGTTTTTATAGGGTTAATGATAGAAATGTCGAAGTTAAAAAGACTTTTATCTTTAAAAAACACCAAATAACTAAAATTGAACGGCTACAATTTTTAGAAATTAAAAGTAATCCTATTTTAAAGCTATTAAATTTAAATATTTTAATTTTTGTAACAGCGGGACATGAACTAAAATTACCAATTGTCTCAGAAGAAGAAATGAATCAATTATCAGAAGATATTTTTATAGCATTGCGAGGTGCTGATTCAGATGTTTAATCCTCAAAAATTGCATCCAATTTCATACATAACAGGGATAATAGACGTAATTAAACAAAATATTTTTACATTTATCATATTAGTTGGTTTTAATATATGGAATTTTGATTTTACAGAAATTCGTCATTATATTGGCCCATCAATCTTTTTATTTATCTTTATTTTGACGTTTATACATCGATTTTTAGAAATTAAAGTTACAAGATATTGGATTGAAAACGATCAATTTATTGTTACATCTGGTTGGTTAAATAAAAAAAGAAAAGAACTAAATCTAAGTAGAATTCAGTCATTAGATACAACACAAGGTTTGATTAACCAAATCGTGGGTGGTGTTAGTTTACAAATTAAAACGCCAAGTGATGGTATTGAATTGGCAACAATAACGAAGAAACAGAGTGAGTTCATTGAACAAACCATACGTATGAGACAAAAAGAATTAAATAATGATACTCAAGAATATTCAATCAATGATGAAGCGGATGAAAATGAACTAAAAACTGAGCAATACAATGCGTCGACAAGTGTAACAGAAAGTAATTCAGAACATGTGTTCAATATGTCCTTAACTTCACTAATTCTAATGGCTATGACGAGTGGGGCAATAGGTGTGGCCTTTGCTGCCGTTTCGCCAATAGTAGGTGCATTTCAAGATATTATCCCTTGGGATAAATGGACGTCTAATCTATGGCATTGGGTAAATTCTGTACTTATTATTGTGTTGTTTGTTGTTGTATCGATTTTAATCATTAGTTATGTTTTAGGAACTATAATTACGATTATTCGTTATTATAACTACAAAGTTGTACAACAGGGGAATCATCTTAAAATTAGTTATGGTCTTTTTAATGTGAAAAATCTAACAGTTCCAACTGATCGACTACAAGCAGTGTTAGAGAAACAATCTTTCTTAAGAAAAATATTTGGATATACCTCTATACACTTTATAATCACGAGTGATATGGACATAGAGTCTAAAGATGATGCAAGTGACAATGGTAAAATTATGATATTACCATTTATAAGACAAAAAGAAGCGTATGAAATTATTGGAAAGCTTGTACCAGAAATGAAGTTTAATAAGGTCGAAAACATTATGCCGTGGAATGGATTTCATCGTCACTTTTTTATACCAAGTATTATCGTTTTAATTTTAGCTAGTATTGGAACTTATTTTTGGAGTGCATGGAGCTTTTTTATCGCTTTGATGATAATTATTGTGATGATGTCTCATGCATATATCTACGTTAAAAATGCTGGCTTAGTGATAGAGAATGATGAAATTACTTTGAAACGCGTAAGCACTTTTGGTTTTCAAACATATTACTTCAAAACGGATAAAATTATAGGTATGGAAACGAGCCAACATCCTTTCCTCGAAAGAAGTCATTTAGCAAATTTATATTTCCTTATTGCTAAGGGATCAATATTTGAGTTTATGGAATTAAAGTTCATAAAAGAAGATACATCGCAACGCTACGTTGATGCGTATTTAAGAGGTGAGTACGATGTCTAATTATAATTACATGAATAAAAACGGCCTTAAAGTGATGAGGATTGCTTCAATGATTACTAGCATTATTTTTACAATTATAGTGATAATAGCAAGCATTTTATGTGATTTATACATTGAGGAAATGCGTCGCGCATTACTTGTAAGTCTTGCGATAGCACTAATTATTTTATGTTGTGTTGTTTTTATAGTTATAACACCATTTTTAAAATATAAAAACTTTCGTTATAGTCATTCAAATGATGAAATTTATATAAGAAGAGGCATTATTTTTATCAATACTAAAATTATTCCATTTTATAGAATTCAAAATATCGATATTAAAGAAGGTTTTTTAATGAGAAAATATGAGTTAGCATCATTGCATTTGTCGACTGCAGGTGGTGTTTCTCAAATAGACTTGATTGCAAAGACAGACGCAATTAATCTTAAACAAATGATACAAAATAAGAAAAAAATTCAGCAAAATGATATTAGTGAAATGAATAAGAAAATAGATCATTCAAATTTACCTAGTGAGTGAGGGATTAGCATGATACATGGAATAGGTATTGATTTAATAGAAATTGATAGAATTAAAAAAGCTTTTGAGAAACAAAAAGACAAGTTAGTAAAGAGAATTTTAACACAAGAAGAGGAACAACAATTTCATTCATTTAAAAGTGAAAAGAGAAAACTTGAATTTTTATCTGGTCGTTTCGCAACCAAAGAAGCTTTCAGTAAAGCATTAGGTACAGGCTTAGGAAAAACAGTGGCATTCAAAGACATTAATTGTTACAACGATATAAAAGGTAAACCATGTATAGATTACAATGGTTTTATCGTACATGTTTCAATAACTCATACAGAACATTATGCGATGAGTCAGGTTTTGTTAGAAAAGAGAGATTAACAGTATTATAATAAAAATAATTTCTACCTCGTATTTTGAACGAGTTAAATCAATAATAAACAAGATTTTTTTACTAAATAAGAGGAGGATTACGTATGTCAGATAAATTCTATAGATCAACTTATTTAAACGTAGATTTATCAGCGATTTTAAATAACTATAATACTGTTAGAACGTTACATAGCGATAAAACAGTTATACCAGTAGTAAAAGCTAATAGTTATGGGCTAGGTAGCGTTAAAATCGCACAACATTTAATGAAAAACGGTGCTGACTTTTTTGCAGTAGCAACTCTTGATGAAGCTATTGAACTACGTATGCATGGAATCAATGCTCAAATACTTATCTTAGGCGTCATTCCTCTTGAAGATATAAATAAAGCTATTCAACACAGAGTTGCTTTGACTGTACCATCATTACAATGGCTACAACATGCAATAGAATTAATTAGTGATGATAATGAAAAGAATTTATGGCTACATGTGAAACTCGACACAGGTATGGGCAGACTTGGAATTAAATCACTGGAAGAATATAAAGAAGTCATTGACTTAATTCAAAGTCATCCTCATTTGGTATTCGAAGGTGTATATACGCACTTTGCTAATGCTGATGAACCTGGCGACTCAATGGATCATCAATATGAACAATTTGAAACCTTAGTAACTCAAGCTGAAAAACCTAAATTCATACATTCTCAAAATTCAGCTGGTTCCTTATTGAGAAACTTTGAATTATGTAACGCAGTTAGACTTGGTATTTCACTTTATGGTTATTATCCGTCAGCGTATGTAAAAGAAAAAGTTGAAACTGAATTACAACCAAGTGCGCAATTATTAACACAAGTTGTCCAAACTAAATATTTAAAAGTTGGCGAATCGGTAAGTTATGGCAGTACATTTACAGCAACTGAAGATATAAAAATCGCAATTTTGCCAATTGGATATGCAGATGGTTACTTACGCTCAATGCAAGGGGCATTTGTTAATGTCAAAGGCCATCAATGTGAAGTCATAGGTCGAGTATGTATGGATCAAATGATAATTAAAGTGCCAGATGATGTAAAAGAGGGAGACTCTGTGACACTTCTAGATAATGCTTATGATTCACCTCAATCAGCTGAAACTCTAGCTCAAAAACAAGACACGATTAGCTATGAAGTTTTATGTAATTTAGGTAGACGTTTACCTAGAATCTATCAAGTTGATGACGAGATGCATGTAACTAATGAATTATTAAAATAGTATAGTCACTTGAAATAAAATTTGTTATTATAAAATTAATTAAAGTTTATAATGTCTTATTTGGTATCAACTGGAGGTTCATATTATGCTTACTTTCAATCAAAATAGAAGTCACAGTCTTGAACAATCTTTAAAAGAAGGCTATGCACAAATGGCCGAATTAAATCTCTCCCTAGCGACAGAAGCTTTTCCTCTAGAATGCGAAGCTTGTGATTGCAACGAAACGTACCTTATTTCTAATTATAAAAGTGAATGATTAGAAGAGGCGATGTATATTTAGCTGATTTGTCACCAGTACAGGGCTCAGAACAAGGGGGAGTCAGACCTGTAGTTATCATTCAAAACGATACTGGTAACAAATATAGTCCTACCGTAATCGTTGCTGCGATTACGGGAAGGATTAATAAAGCGAAAATACCCACACATGTTGAAATCGAGAAAAAGAAATACAGACTTGATAAAGATTCAGTTATTCTACTCGAGCAAATTAGAACATTAGATAAAAAACGACTAAAAGAAAAATTAACATATCTATCTGATGAGAAAATGCAAGAAGTGGATGAAGCGTTAGACATTAGTCTAGGATTGCATGATGAAGTTAAAACGCAAAACACATAACTTAATTCATGTATAATTCAAAAGTATTTCATTTTAACTATTAAAGACAATATTTTAAATTCAGTTATTCGAATTTTCGTAATTTAATTTCTATGCACTTAATACATATTAGTCTTATTTGAAGGTAAGTACTAGATTAATTAATAGTCTTTAGTTGTTGACTTTAGGTAATACCTAAAGTCTTTTTTAAATATAAAGCATATTATTTAATATTATGGTTTTAACAATAATGAATTTTATTAATAAATATCAAATGCATATAAATAAGTTCTAAGTAATAGATATATTGAAGCAAGGAGGCAGATTTTTGGAAGAATTTAAGCAGCATTATAAGCAACTTATTGATGAAAGTTTAGTTACGCAAAATAAACAACAATTTCTAAAAAAGTGTAATGATTTTACAGATGAAGTAATTAAAAAAGATATTCTACCTGAAGATATTGTGAATATACACAAATCATATGTAACCTCCTTAAATTTAGATAAAGAACAAATTTTTGATACATTAGATGTGTTACAAGAGGTTGTAAAAGGGTTTGGATATAGTTATCGAGACTACCAAAAGTTAGTTGATAAAATGCAATTCCACGATAAAGAAATTGATTTAGCTTCTAGGCTTCAACAGACAATGTTAAAAACAGATATCCCTCAATTTGATAGTATACAGATTGGTGTGATTTCTGTTGCTGCTCAAAAAGTGAGTGGCGACTATTTTAATTTAATTGATCATAGGGATGGAACGATGAGTTTCGCTATTGCTGATGTTATAGGTAAGGGAATTCCAGCTGCATTAGCTATGAGTATGATTAAATTCGGAATGGACTCCTATGGGCATTCCCAATTACCTAGTGATGGATTGAAACGTCTTAACCGTGTTGTGGAGAAAAACGTAAATCAAAACATGTTTGTGACCATGTTTTACGGATTATATGAAGAAATGAACCATCTACTTTATTGTAGTTCTGCAGGTCATGAACCTGGATATATTTATAGAGCGGAAACTGAAACATTTGAAGAAATTGAAGTTAGAGGAAGAGTCTTAGGTGTAAGTCAGCACACTCGTTATAGTCAACAAGAAATTCCCATTCATTTAGATGATTTAGTTATCATATTTACTGATGGTGTTACAGAAGCAAGATACACAGATGGCGAATTCATAGCTAAAAACACATTGTTGAACCTCATACGTAAGTATAAGCATATGCATCCACAAGATATAGTACAAATATTATATGAAGCTATATTAAAAATACAAAACCCTAACAAACGTGACGATATGACTATTATGATTATAAAACGTGTAAATTAAATATTAAATTTTTAGATTATATAAATCTAACTATGGGTATACTTACTAAAGTATACATATTATTAGTAACAAAAGACTAAACTAGGAGTGTAAGAACTATGAACCTTAACATTGAGACGGTAACACATGATGAATATTATGAAGTCATTGTGGCTGGGGAATTAGATGTTTATACAGTACCTGAATTAGAAGAAGTTTTGATGCCAATGCGTCAAGAAGGTACTCATGATATTCACGTAAATGTGACAAACGTTAGTTATATGGATTCTACAGGATTAGGTTTATTTGTAGGAACATTAAAAGCTTTGAATCAAAATGATAAAGAATTATATATTTTAGGTGTATCAGATAGAATCGGAAGATTATTTGATATTACTGGCCTTAAGGACTTAATGCATGTCAATGAAGGAACGGAGGTAGAGTAACTTGCCTATTAAAAATGATTATATCGAGATGAAATTGCCTGCCTCTGCTGAGTATGTGAGTTTAATTCGTTTAACTCTATCAGGTGTCTTCTCAAGAGCAGGCGCATCTTACGACGATATAGAAGATTCTAAAATTGCAGTAAGTGAAGCCGTTACTAACGCAGTTAAGCATGCTTATAAAAATGATGAAACAAATGGTATGATTAATTTATGTTTTGAGTTATTTGATGATAAAATAAAAATAGTTATCTCAGATCAAGGTGAAAGTTTTGATTATGAAACGACTAAGTCACAGCTAGGACCATACGATGAGAATGAAAATATCGATTTCTTACGTGAAGGCGGACTTGGTCTTTTCTTAATTGAATCCTTGATGGATGAAGTGAAAGTCTTTAAAGAATCTGGTGTAACAATCAGCATGATTAAGTATATAAAAAAAGAGCAGGTGCCAAATAATGACGAAAGAGTCGAAATCAGTTAATGATGTATCACCTGAGCAAATTAACCAATGGATTAAAGAACATCAAGATAACGCTAATACAGAAGCTCAAGATAGATTAGTTAATCATTATCGAAAATTAATTGAATCTTTAGCTTATAAGTATTCTAAAGGACAATCACATCATGAAGATTTAGTTCAAGTTGGTATGGTTGGTTTAATAGGTGCTATTAACAGATTTGATTTGTCTTTTGATCGCAAATTTGAAGCATTCTTAGTACCGACCGTTATTGGTGAGATTAAGAGATATTTAAGGGATAAAACTTGGAGTGTTCATGTTCCTAGAAGAATAAAAGAAATAGGCCCACGTATCAAAAAAGTAAGCGATGAACTAACAAATGAGTTGGAAAGATCTCCATCAATTGCAGAAATTGCTGACCGTTTAGAAGTTTCAGAAGAAGAAGTGTTAGAAGCTATGGAAATGGGACAAAGCTATAATGCGCTTAGTGTTGATCATTCAATTGAGGCAGATAAAGATGGTTCAACAGTAACTCTACTAGATATCATGGGGCAAAAAGATGACAATTATGACTTAACTGAAAAACGTATGATTCTTGAACGTATTTTGCCTATTCTCTCAGATAGAGAAAGAGAAATTATTCAATGCACGTTCATAGAAGGATTAAGCCAGAAAGAAACTGGGGAACGTATTGGATTAAGTCAAATGCATGTATCACGCTTACAAAGAACTGCAATTAAGAAATTGCAACAAGCTGCTAAACAATAAAATATTACATTTAGAGTCTAGAACATTAATCATATAAAACTATAGTGGACAGTCGCAATTGTTGCATGTATTGATAAGAAGTTCAACTAGTAGTTTTTCAGGTCTAGTCATCTTTGTGGGGGTGGGACAATGAATTCACTATGAATTCTATCCGACTCCTTTTTTTCTTTTGAATTAAAAAAGCAATGCTTAAAATTAAATATTGTATACTTAGAGAAATAAGAATTTTTGAAAAGTGTGGTTATATAAATGGATAAAATGTTAATGAATGAAATAGTGTCTAAATATCAATTTTCTGAAAAACAAGTAAAATCCGTATTAGAATTGCTAGAAGAAAATAATACTGTTCCTTTTATAGCAAGATATCGTAAAGAAGCAACGGGTGGTTTGGATGAAGTTCAAATCAAACAAATTTCTGACGAATATCAATATGTTGCAAATTTACAGAAAAGAAAAGATGAAGTTATACATAATATTGAACAACAGGGATTATTAACAAATGAACTAAAAGAAGCTATTCTTAAACAAACCAAATTGCAACGTGTCGAGGATCTTTATAGACCTTTTAAACAAAAAAAGAAAACAAGAGCAACTGAAGCTAAGCGAAAAGGACTTGAAAGTTTAGCCCAATGGATTAGTGATGGTCAACAGGGTGAATTGAGCAAAAAAGCTGAGGCGTATATTAATGATGAAGTAGCTACTGTTGACGAGGCAATTCAAGGAGCGTTAGATATCATTGCTGAACACGTTTCAGATAATCCTAAGTATCGTAGTCGTATATTGAAAGATATTTATAGGCAAGGAAATATTGTAACGGCTAAGAAGAAAAAAGCGGATGATGAAAAAGAAACATTTGCAATGTACTATGACTATGTGGAACCTATTAAGAACGTTGCTAATCATAGAGTGCTAGCTATGAATCGTGGTGAAAAAGAAAAAGTACTTTCAGTCAAGGTAGAATTTGATACTCAACAAATAGCAAGTGCTATTGAAAAAAATGAGGTTAAAAGTAATAATCCACATGGAGATTATATTAAATTAGCAATTGAGGACAGTTTAAAAAGGTTGATAATGCCTTCAATTGAAAGAGAAATACGCGCTGATTTAACTGAGAAAGCCGAACAACATGCTATTGAGGTCTTTAGTGAAAATTTAAAACACTTATTGTTGCAACCGCCTATGAAAGGCAAGCAAATATTAGGGGTTGACCCAGCATTTAGAACAGGATGTAAACTAGCAGTCATTAATCCTTATGGGACTTTTATTGATAAAAGTGTAATTTATCCGCATCCACCTAAATCTAAAGTAGAAGCATCTGAAAAAGAAATTGTCCGAATGATTAAAGAAAATAATATAGAGCTTATTGCTATTGGTAATGGTACAGCCAGTCGTGAAACTGAACAATTTGTTGCTGATGTTATCAAAAAATATAATTTAGATATTAAATTTATTATTGTCAATGAAGCGGGGGCCTCAGTGTATTCTGCTTCTGAAATTGCTAGATATGAGTTTCCTAATTTTCAAGTTGAAGAACGAAGTGCTGTTTCAATAGGAAGACGAGTTCAAGATCCATTAAGTGAATTAGTTAAAATAGATCCTAAATCTATTGGTGTGGGTCAATATCAACATGATGTAAATCAGAAAGAACTTGAAAGTGCATTAACATTTGTTGTTGAAACAGCCGTAAACCAAGTTGGTGTAGATGTAAATACAGCATCAAAATCTCTATTACAGTATGTTTCTGGTCTATCTAGCGCAATAGCTCAAAACATTATTGATTACCGTGAAGAAAATGGAGCAATCAAGCACAATAAAGAAATAAGTAAAGTGAAACGATTAGGTGCCAAAACATTTGAACAAAGTATAGGATTTTTGCGTATTGTAGATGGCTCTGAACCACTTGATAATACGTCAATTCACCCTGAGAGTTATGATGTGACATATGAATTATTGACTGTTTTAAATTTTGATATCAATGATTTAGGAACTGACAAGTTAAAAACTGAATTATCCAACATAAACACAAATCAAATAGCTGAACAATTAAATGTTGGAGTACCAACTTTAGAGGATATTATAAAATCTCTAATGGCACCTAATCGAGATCCGCGTGATGAGTTTGAAACGCCTATCCTTAAATCTGATGTACTATCTATTGAAGATTTAAAAGAAGGTATGAAATTAAGTGGAACAGTAAGAAATGTTGTTGATTTCGGAGCATTTGTAGATATAGGTGTGAAACAAGACGGATTAGTGCACGTATCTAAATTATCAAAAAAATTCGTCAAAAATCCTATGGATGTAGTTAGTGTTGGAGATATAGTAGAAGTTTGGATTCTTGATATCGATAAAAATAAAGGAAAAGTTTCTCTAACAATGATTGATCCACATGAATAATAATGAACTTCAAAATATGGTTGAAAGCATTTCAAATCGATATTTTAATGAACCTTTTCGTCATAATGCTTTGTTTAATAATAAGCTACGTACTACAGGTGGACGTTATATGTTAGATTCACATAACATTGAAATTAATCCTAAACAATATCAGTATTATGGTAAAAATGCATTAATCGATATAATTAAACATGAGTTATGTCACTATCATCTGCATTTAGGTGGAAAAGGTTATAAGCATAAAGATTCAGAATTTAAAATATTGAGTAAGCAAGTTGGCGCTCCGAGATTTTGTGCACCAATTCAATCATATGAAGCGCGTGCTAATTATTTATATAAATGCCAATCATGTGGTTACAAGTATTTAAGGATAAGGAAAGTAGATGTTCGGAAGATGAGGTGCGGTATTTGTAATGGAAAGTTATCACTAATAGAACATTTAACTTAGCTACTAAGTAACTAAAATTGAAATTCAGGTCTACTTTTACAAAAATTGTAGATCTGAATATTTTTGTTTATTAAATGTTGACATTAATTATAAAAACATGTATAGTTATTATCGTTGCTTTAATAAAAGAGTTAAACATTAATTGTTTGTAAAACATCTTTAAAAATATGTTAAAAAGTTATTGACATTTCATTACAAAACATTTACAATTGTTTATGTTCTCGATAGTTAATAGTAACTATTGCGTTTTGCCAGCGGTCGTGGCGGAATGGCAGACGCGCTAGGTTGAGGGCCTAGTGGGAGAAATCCCGTGGAGGTTCAAGTCCTCTCGGCCGCACCAAATAAACTTTTAATTTAATATGCGGGTGTAGTTTAATGGCAAAACCTCAGCCTTCCAAGCTGATGTTGTGGGTTCGATTCCCATCACCCGCTCCATTATTAATGAACATTGAAAACTGAATGACAATATGTCAACGTTAATTCCAAGAACAGTAACTTAATTGTTACAAACACTATTTAGTATTATGAGCTAATCAAACATCATAAATTTTTATGGAGAGTTTGATCCTGGCTCAGGA
>NZ_JBXARC010000035.1:0-15749 GCF_058807855.1 Staphylococcus sp. GW821-FHT11H10
GCCATGGCTCCTTGGTCAAGCGGTTAAGACACCGCCCTTTCACGGCGGTAACACGGGTTCGAGTCCCGTAGGAGTCATACAAACAGAAGTGAAATATCGCTTCTGTTTTTTTATGTAATTTAGTTATTAATATTGAGGAGAACTGTCCGAGTCTGGCCGAAGGAGCACGCCTGGAAAGTGTGTAAGCGCCACAAGCGCTTCAAGGGTTCGAATCCCTTGTTCTCCATTATAAAAGTCTATCATAATATGGTTTAGAGTGAGCAAGTGTCAAAGAAGTGTCTAGAAAATAAAATTTCTGGCACGTTGACCTTGATTTTTTTATTGTTGAAATTGTGATGAAAAGCAACTTTTTAATGAAGTGCGTGGGTAAAACTAAATTTTAGAATTAATAATAAAAAATATCTTTTAATATTATATTAAGCTCAACATAGTGCGTTGAGTTTATAAACGAAATACATTGAATTTCGAGGGTTTAAAATGAAAATTTCAAAACAAGCAGAAAAAGGAGCTAGTGTAGTGGATACGCTAGCTCTTTTCTCATATCATATTAATATTTAAGAGTATTAAAAACATAGATAAACGGAATAAACAAGTTCAGTTTTTAATCATGTTGGTGACATTCAACTATTAGATTATGGATCGAGATAAGAAAATTTAAGAATAATTAGATTTTAATATTTAAATTATTATATAAATATATTATAATATTCATATATCAACGACAATGCGTGGAACTTATAAAACGAAATACATTGAAATCAGTAGCCAGCCTACTATGAGGCTAGGCAATAATTGAATATCATAGCTTATTTGAGTTTAAAGTGGTAATCATCACTTTAAACTCTTTTTTAATTTAAAAAATAAAACTAATTCATTGTTTAATGATTGAAATTTTCCAAAATGTCAATTTGTAATAAGCTAATATCACTGAAATATGCTGCTTCTTAAACACAACCAATGCTAACTAACTAAATTATCGTTATAATTATAATGTATTTATATGGAGGAATGAACAGTGGATTTTTGGTTAAAAGAGCAAAGTATTAAAAATAGAGATAAGGTAGCAGTTACAGATGGAAATCATTCTATAACTTTTAAGGAATTGTATGATAAAGCATTTTCAATATCAGAACAAATTCTTTCTTTAAATAATAATAGAGTAGGATTGTATATTAAAAACGATATTGCGTCTATCACGCTGATTAACGCTTGTTGGTTAGCTAATGTTGAAATAGCAATGCTAAACACGCGATTAACAGAAACTGAAATGATAAATCAAATGAATTCCATCAATGTATCAACAATATTAACGACGCAACCATTTCACTTGTCGGATTTTAATGTAATACATATATCTGAAATAGAACAATATTCAAAACGTATCAATAATCAAACATGTAATTATGATCGAATTGCTTCGATTATGTTTACATCTGGAACGACAGGTCCTCAAAAAGCAGTACCACAAACCTTTAAAAATCATTATGCAAGTGCAATTGGGTGTAAAGAAAGTTTAGGATATGATGAAACCACTAAATGGTTATCTGTTTTACCGATATATCATATTTCAGGTCTTAGTGTTTTATTACGTTCTATAATTGAGGGTTTTACGGTACGTATATTGGAAAAATATAATACACAAACGATGTTATCGATCATTAAGGAAGAAGGACCTACCCATATATCACTAGTCCCACAAACGCTTAAATGGCTTATGGATGCAGGATTAAACCAACCGTTCTCAATTGAGAAAATATTACTTGGAGGTGCCAAATTATCAACTACATTAATTGATGAAGCCCTAAATTATCAGTTACCGATATACAATTCATTTGGAATGACAGAAACGTGTTCTCAATTTCTAACTGCTACACCCGAGATGCTTGCACAACGGTATGATACTGTCGGCAAACCAAGTGAAAACGTTAATGTACGTATTAAACATCCAAATAGTGAAGGTCATGGCGAACTTCTCATAAAAGGGAATAATGTAATGAACGGTTATTTATATCCAGCAGGGTTGAGCGATACTTTTGAGGATGGATACTTTAAGACTGGTGATATAGCAGAAATTGATGAGGAAGGATTTGTGATGGTTTATGATCGTCGCAAAGATTTGATCATAAGTGGTGGGGAAAATATTTATCCATATGAGATTGAATCAATTGCTAAAACACATTCAGATATTAATGACGCTGTATGTGTAGCGCAAGAGGATGAGACATGGGGTCAAATACCAGTACTATATTATGTTTCGGATGATACAATTCCAGAAATAGAATTAACTAAATATTTGAAAACGTATTTGGCAAAATATAAAGTACCCAAAGCCTTTCATCAGGTTGAAAGTTTACCGTACACTTCTACAGGTAAATTACAACGCAATAAAATGATAAATAGAGGACATTAATATGTTGATTAAAGCAGTGAATTTGTATCTTTACAATCAGGAATTTGTAAATCCAATTATAACTCCCAAAGTTAAAATGACACACCGAAAAGCGCTTATTGTTGAAATTTTAAGTGAAGATGATCAATCTTTTTTTGGAGAGTGCAATGCATTTGAAACAAATTGGTACAACGAAGAAACGATTGAAACTGTACAAGAAATACTTTCGCAATGGTCGGAAAGTATTGTTAAAAACTCTTTTCATAAATATGAAGATTGGAAACCATATTTAGATATACTTGACAATTATCCCGCAGCGAGAAGTACTTTGGTTATGGCGATTTATCAGATGTATCATGATTTACCGAAGTTTAAAGTAGCGTATGGTGCAACGATAAGTGGCATAAGTGCACAACAACTTGAGTACTTAAAACAAACTCAACCCAAACGTATAAAGTTGAAATGGACAGGTCAACTGAATGATGACATCTCACTTTTAGATGACATATTACCTTATGATTTTGAATTAGCATTAGATGCTAATGAGTCACTAGATGTTTCAGATTTTCAAAAATTAGAATCTATAAATGACCAAAATATACTTTATGTAGAGGAGCCATTCAAATCGTTGTCTTCAATTTTACACATTGATCATACGCAATACCCTGCAATTGCACTCGATGAAAAAGCTACTGATATAAATAGTATTATCTCAATTGTTAACCAATTCCCGGTTAAAGTAGTGGTTGTTAAACCATTTAGATTGGGTGGTCTTGATAGAGTACAATCATTGATTCGTGAATTGAAATCAATTGATATTAAAGTGGTTATAGGTGGAATGTACGAATATGGACTAAGTCGTTACTTTACTGCATTATTAGCTCGAGAAGGTGATTATCCTGGGGATGTAACCCCAGATGGTTATTATTTTACTGACGATTTCACGCAAGGTGTCGGTAAATTAAAAGAGGGGATGATTTCATTTCACCCCCCTCAAATCGATAAATCAAAATTGCTTAAATTAAATTAGTGTCTATGTTTATCCTTTTTTAAAGGAACTGGATCAAATCCACCTTTATGAAGAGGATGACATTTAAGAATGCGACGAATTCCCATATAGCCACCTTTGAATGGGCCATAAACTTCAATCGCTTCTCGCGTATATTCTGAGCACGTAGGATAAAATCTGCATGTAGGTGGCGTCATAGGTGAAATATAGCGTTGATAGATATGGATTATTCCAAGAAATAATTTTTTTAACATTATAGGCCTCCAACCAGTAATACGATTATAAATTAGTTTAACATATTGAAGGGAGTAGTATGGAACATGGAGTTTCTAGATAAAGATAATAGACGTGTCACAATGAGTTACAAAACGAACAACGACTGTCCTGATGGTAATCATGTTTTAGCTATTCCACTATATAAGAACCAGTTACTTTTTACTCAGCACAAAATGCGTGGCATTGAGTTTCCAGGTGGTAAGGTTGAAGAAGGAGAACAAAGTATACAAGCAATCAAGAGAGAACTTTTTGAAGAAACAGGAGGCATACCTGAAACGATAGATTATATTGCTCAGTATCAGGTTCATACATTCGATAACTCAATTTTCAAAAAAGATGTATATATCGTGAAGGTTAAATCATTTGAAGAGAAAAGTGATTATTTAGAAACGAGAGGGCCATTATTATTTGATAATATTAATTCTATTCCATTAGATAAACAAAGTTATTTAATACAAGATAATGCAATTCTTAAATGTGTCGAGAGGATGATAGAACTTGGATATTATCGCGACTAAGAAAATGCCTATAGCATCAAGAACGCATCAATTCGATGAAATTACCTATAAAGTTGAGGGTTTAAAAGTAAAAGCATTACAGATGTGCCCTTTAAAGAAGACAGTAAAAAGAATCGTAGTATATTTGCGAGGAGGTAAGGGACAAGTCGGACGTGTACGTGCAGCAAGACTAATGCAGTTTGCAAATGAAAATACCTTAGTTGTAGGTCCTTACTATAGAGGAAGTAATGGAAGTGAAGGTAGAGATGAGTTTGCTAACGCTGATTTAAAAGATGTTACCTATCTCATAAAGATACTTAAACAACGATTTCCTAATGCATATATACACATGATTGGTTTCTCAAGAGGTGGAATACAAGGACTACTTACATATCAAGATTACCCAGTCGATAGTTACATCATCTGGGGTGGTGTATCAAGTATGCACTTGATGTATGAAGAACGTACTGATTTAAGAGGGATGTTGCGTCGAATGGTAGGACATCCTTCCAAAAATAAAGAATCTTATGACCAAAGAGATGCGATAAAACTTATTGATTCTAATAGTTCACCAATTTTAATAGTTCATGGTGGCAAGGATAAACAAGTAGGTATTCATCATGCCTATTACTTGGAAGAACAATTGAAATTAAAAGGTGTTGTTCACGACACATTTTATCAACTTGATGAAGGGCATGTACCTAGACCACAAGCAATGAAATTAGCGCTCGATTATGTGCATCAATGGATGACGAAGTGTGAAGAAATATAATAAGACAACGTATAAGGGTTCAATACAGTACGCATTATACGTTGCCTTTTTAATAAATATTTAATTATTTTTTAAAGCCACCAGTGTTAGCAATTTCTTCAACTTCTGGACCGAATTTCTTGAAGTTTTCTTCAAAACGTTGGATTAAGTCATCGGCTTGAGCGCGATATTTATCAGAATCACTCCAAGCATTAATTGGATTAAGTATTGTTTTAGGAACATCTTCCATTTCAGTAGGAATACTTAAACCGAATTTCTCATCTTTTGTAAACTCTGCATTTTTCAATTTACCTTTAATTGCTTGATCTACCATATAACGAGTGTAATGTAGACTAATACGTCTACCTACGCCATATTTACCACCAGTCCATCCAGTGTTAACTAAGTATACATCAACATCATGTTTATCTATTAGTTCACCTAATAAATCTGCATATTTAATAGGATTAAGTGGTAAGAAAGGTGCACCAAAACAAGTTGAGAATGATGGTTCTGGTTCAGTAACGCCACGCTCAGTTCCAGCTAATTTAGAAGTGAAACCACTTAAGAAATGGTACATCGCTTGAGATTTAGTTAATTTAGCAATAGGTGGAAGTACACCAAATGCGTCAGCAGTTAAGAAAATTATTGTATTAGGATGTGCTGCTTTAGATGGTAATACAATATTATCAATGTGATGAATTGGATAGGCAGCACGTGTATTTTCAGTATATGAATTATCATCGAAATCAACAGCACCACGCTCGTTAACCACAGTATTCTCTAATATAGTACCGTATTGAATCGCGTTATAAATTTGAGGTTCTTTTTCTTTAGAAAGGTTGATTGCTTTTGCGTAACAACCGCCTTCAATATTGAAAATACCATTTTTATTCCAACCGTGTTCATCATCACCAATCAATTTTCTATCCGGTGCTGCTGATAAAGTTGTTTTACCTGTACCTGATAATCCGAAGAATAAGGCTACGTCTCCTTTATCTCCAACATTCGCAGAACAATGCATACTCATAATATCTTGCATTGGAAGCAAGTAGTTCATTACTGAGAAGATACCTTTTTTCATCTCACCAGCATACTCTGTACCACCAATTAAAATGGTTTTATGTTTGAATGAAATGATAACAAAAGTTTCTGATTTAGTTCCATCAACTTCAGGATCAGCTTTAAAGTGAGGTGCTGAAACAATTGTGAAGTTAGGTTTTATATTACTAGCTTCTTCTTTAGAATCTGGGCGGATAAACATGTTTTGAGCAAAAAGGTTATGCCATGCAAGTTCATTGATAACTGTAAGTTTCAATTGTGTGTCTTTGTCACTACCTGCATAACCATTAAAAACGTAAAGTTCGTCTTTTTTATCAAGATAGTCTAAAACTTTAGAGTAGAGATTTAAGAAAGTTTCTTCATCGATAGGTTGGTTGATATCTCCCCAATGAATATTATCTTTATAAGAAGGTTCTGTAACAATGAATTTATCTTTAGGTGAACGTCCAGTGTATTTACCTGTGCTTGCATTGATAGCACCAAGTTCAGTTAATTCTCCTTCATTATTATCCATAATTTTGTAATAAAGTTGAGTTGTTGAAAGCTGAAAAAGAGAGCTTTCTTTTTCCAATAATTTTTTAATTTTAGGTGTTTCGCCGTATGTATCTACTGACATACCCAATCCCTCCAGCGTGTGTTATAGAAATTCAATATTGTAAGCCTTTACATGAAAATAGTATAACATAATGCCGTAATTATTCCACCTGGAAAAGACAAAAAAACATGTAAAAACAAAATTGACATTAATAAATGAATTAGGTAGTATAGTTCTTAACGGATTCTCTTATCCTGAGTGGTGGAGGGACATGGACCCAATGAAACCCAGCAACCTCTTTTTTTAAAGAAAGGTGCCAAACCGTTTGCAGACATATACTCGTCTGAACGATAAGAGCGAATGGACGTTTAAGAGCCTTCTCTCTGTCTTGAATAGTGAAGAAGGCTCTTTTATTTTTGAGCTCACAATTAAAAGAGAATTTTCGTAAATATAGTTATAAAAGGAGCAAATCATGACTTATAATAAACGTTTATTTACTTCAGAATCAGTGACAGAAGGACATCCAGATAAGATTGCTGACCAAGTATCTGATGCCATTTTAGATGAAATCTTAAAAGATGATCCTAATGCACGTGTTGCTTGTGAAACTACTGTAACAACTGGAATGGCTCTAATTTCAGGTGAAATATCTACATCAACTTATGTAGATATACCTAAAGTTGTAAGAGAAACAATTAAAGGTATTGGCTACACTCGTGCTAAATATGGCTATGATTACCAAACTATGGCAGTTTTAACTGCAATCGATGAGCAGTCACCTGATATTGCACAAGGTGTCGACAAAGCACTTGAATACAGAAATGATATTTCAGAAGAAGAGATTGAAGCTACTGGTGCCGGTGACCAAGGTTTAATGTTCGGATATGCTACAAATGAAACAGAAACATATATGCCTCTACCTATCTTTTTATCTCATCAATTAGCGAAGCGTTTATCAGATGTACGTAAAGATGGTATTCTAGATTATTTAAGACCTGATGGTAAGGTTCAAGTTACAGTTGAATACGACGAATCAGATAAACCTAAGCGTATTGATACGATTGTAGTGTCATCTCAACATGCGGATGACATTGAATTAGAACAAATTCAAAGTGACATTAAAGAACATGTAATATACCCAACAGTTCCTGAAGGATTAATTGATAATGAAACGAAATTCTTTATCAATCCTACTGGAAGATTTGTTATCGGTGGACCTCAAGGTGATGCTGGATTAACAGGACGTAAAATCATTGTTGATACTTATGGTGGTTATGCACGTCATGGAGGAGGTTGCTTTAGTGGTAAAGACCCAACTAAAGTAGACCGATCAGCAGCTTATGCGGCAAGATATGTAGCTAAAAATATTGTTGCTGCAGGACTAGCAGACCAATGTGAAGTACAACTTGCTTATGCTATTGGAGTGGCTGAACCAGTTTCAATTTCAATTGATACATTTAAAACGGGCAAAGTTTCCGAGGCTCAACTTGTTGAAGCTGTCAGAGCTAACTTTGATTTACGTCCAGCAGGCATCATTAAAATGTTAGACTTAAAGCATCCTATATACAAACAAACTGCTGCTTATGGTCACTTTGGTAGAACGGATGTATTGTTACCATGGGAGAAATTAGATAAAGTCAATGTATTAAAAGATGCTGTTCAAGCTTAATAAACGCTTTAAATAATATAAAAGAAATTGTCGAAATTATAGATAGTTTCCATTATAATTAGATTTACTGATAGATTAAAGGAGCGTTGATTTAATGAATTCATTTGGACCAATCGAAATTGGTTTAATCGTAGCAATTGTAGTTGCAATTATCTGTTTAATATTATTCTTAGTTACACTTAAAAGTAAAAACAATATTAAACAGAAAACAAAAGAAGAATACGACTTAAAAGAAAAGCAAATGAAAGCGTCACATGACGAAGCCCTAGAGAAAGAACGCATACAAAATAAAAAGCAAGTTACTAAACAAAAAGAAGATTTTGATGCAACTGTAAGCGGTAAAGATCGTGAAATTGATGCATTGAAACTATTCTCAAAAAACAAAAGTGAATATGTTACAGATATGCGCTTAATTGGAATTAGAGATCGTTTAGTGAAAGAAAAACGTATTAGACCTGAAGATATGCATATTATGGCAAACATCTTCTTACCAAGTAATGAATTCAATGATATTGAACGCATTAGTCACCTTGTACTTACTCGTACAGGTCTATATATTATAGATTCTCAACTATTAAAAGGGCATGTTTATCAAGGTATAAGTGATAAGCAATTTAACGAATTGCCTATGATGGAGCATGTATTTAGTACTTTAGATTTAGATGCTAAGTCACCTCAAACGCTAGTACTCGATCAAAATGAAGATAAATCTTCGTTGTCATTCGTTAATTATTCAGATCAACTTACTTCAATTGAAAAGTTAGCGTCAGACTTGCAAACACAATTAGGTGCTAAATATACGCCAACTGCGATTTTATACTTTAATCCTAAACACGATGGAGACGTAACGATTTCAAATTATGCACAAAGTTCAAGTGTTAAAGTTCTAGTTGGACCTGATCAATTAGATGAGTTCTTTAATAAATTTGTATTCCATGGACGTATTCAATATAACGTAGATGAATTACAAAATGTTATGGATAAAATTGAATCATTTAATTAGTATTAGAGCCTGGGACATAAATAATATGATGATGCTATTTTGCAAATTCGCAGTAGCTGACTGAACTGAAAATGCGCTTAACTCAAGCTTTTTTCAGTTCTAGTCATCCTTGCGGGGGTGGGACGACGAATTTAAAAAGAATTCTGTCCCACTCCCTTTTTAATTTTGAGGAGAAGCTTATTTAAATAATAAACTAAACTAATATTAAAGTTTTCAATATGGACATTTTTGGGAATAGAGTAGTAATTATTAAAATAAGAAGAAAAGAGGTTTCTTTTATGGAAACAATTGAATTTTATAATGGTCACACAATGCCTAAAGTTGGAATTGGTACTTTTAGAGTAGAAAATAACGATGAATGTAAGGAGGCAGTTAAGCATGCAATTGTCTCAGGTTATCGTAGTATTGATACAGCTAAAGTATATGGTAATGAAGAACAAGTTGGTTTAGGCATTAAGGAAGGTCTAGAAGCTACTGGGTTAGAACGTAAAGATTTATTCATTACATCAAAACTATATTTTGAAGATTTTGGGCGTGAAAATGTTGCAAATGCTTATGAAACAAGTATCAATAAATTAGGACTAGATTATTTAGATTTATATCTTGTTCATTGGCCTGGTACCAATGAAGCAATAATGATTGATACATGGAAAGGTATGGAAGATTTATATAAAGATGATAAGGTTAAAAATATTGGTGTAAGTAACTTCAATGCAGAACACTTTGAAGCTTTATTAGCTCAAGTTTCTATTAAGCCAGTCATCAACCAAGTAGAATTTCATCCATATTTCACTCAAAATAAACTACGTAAATATTTAGAAGTACAAAATATCCATATGGAGTCATGGTCACCATTTATGAATGCCCAAATCTTAGATGATGAAACACTTAATCAAATTGGTAAAGAAGTTAATAAATCGGCAGCACAAGTCGTCATTCGTTGGAACATGCAACATGGTGTCATCGTTATTCCTAAATCAGTTACACCCCAAAGAATAGAGGAAAATATTAATGTTTTTGATTTCAAACTAACAGATGAACAAATGGAACGAATTGATTCTCTAAATAAAGATCAACGCATTGGTCCTGATCCAGCAACATTTGAAGGACATTAATATAAAATGTAAAAATACACTTCGTAGTTGCAAGATTTAATCTTAAAACTATGAAGTGTATTTATTTATATCGTATAACCAATAAAGCATGAGGTAAACCCTATTACAAATTGTAAAATAGAATAACTAAAAAATTGAACAGGTTTAAAACTTGGCGAAATAAATTGGACGAGTTCATAAGACAAAGTTGAAAAGGTTGTTAATCCTCCAAGGACGCCAGTTATAAAAAACAGTGAAAATAATTGATAATCTTGAGCAATCCCAAATACGAAGCCAATTAAGAAACTACCAACGAGATTGACTATTAAAGTTGCAATCGGTATAGGTGACGTTATTTTACTTTTAAAGACATCTGTTAACCAAGCTCTGATAACAGCACCAATGCCACCACCTATCATAATAAATAGTATATGTATCATGTAGGTTGCCCCCCTAATTTAACACCAAACCAGCAGAAAAGAATGCCTCCTATATAACTGGTTAAGCCATAGATAAAGAGCAAAGCGATACTATTATTTTGCGACATTGTAACTAACTCAAATTGGAAGGTTGAAAAGGTAGTTAAAGCACCTAGTAATCCCGTTGTGACACCTTTTTTAATTAATGGGTTATTTTTAAAAAAATGAATGGATAAAGAAGATAAATATCCCATTAAAAATGCACCCACAATATTCGCAATTAATGTACCGAGTGGTAATCCAGAATCGACATTAAGAGTTGATAAGACATATCTTAGTAATGCTCCAAATAAGCCCCCAATAAACACAAATAAATATTGCATTTTATCACACCTATTCATTATTTTTATTACGATAAACACTAATCGATAATTATTTTTTAACTTAGAAAGTTAGTTCTGGTATTTAAAAAAGTTTACGACAATATACCAAATGTCTTAATTGAGGCATAGATATGGAATAAGATAACAAACAAGATAATTATTGGCAAAATTTTACTCGCAATTCTTATCCATCCTTGTTTATCACCTAAATGTTTAATCGCTTTATCTGAAAATATAATAGAAGCAATTAATATAATCACATTAATGATACTGCACGCAATAAGTAAATATTTAACAGAAGTAATTTGCTGACTTAATAGTGGGTTGAATGTATTAAAATAAAAACTTATGATGAGTAAAATTATTGAGATATAGAAGTATTTTTTTGGCTTAGACATAATGTTCCTCCTACCTAATATCATCTAATCATATTACCATATTTTAATTAACATTTAATAGTGACTAGTGAATTTGACAATTAATTTTGTTAAAAAGCAAAACATTCGCCAAGTGTTTCTAAGAATGATATAAATAATTTATAAATATTTTATTGATGCGGAATAGTCTGATCATCATATGAAAAGAAGCATATACATATAAGAAATCTATTGTGATGTAATTTAACTATCATCGTAATCGAACTTAAAGGAGGAAGAATGAAATGGCAAAATTAAATGTCGAAGTATTTGCAGATGGCGCAGATATTGAACAAATGAAAGCAGCATATAAAAATAAAGAGGTAGACGGATTCACTACTAATCCTAGCTTAATGGCTAAAGCGGGTGTAACAGACTATAAATCATTCGCTGAAGAAGCGGTTAAAGAAATTCCAGATGCATCTATTTCATTTGAAGTATTCGCTGATGATTTAGAAACTATGGAAAAAGAAGCTGAAATATTAAAACAATATGGTGATAATGTTTTTGTCAAAATTCCAGTTGTGAATACTAAAGGCGAATCAACAATTCCGTTAATAAAAAAATTATCAGCGGACAATGTGCGTTTAAATGTTACTGCAGTTTACACTATTGAGCAAGTAAAAGAAATTACTGAAGCGGTAACTGAAGGAGTACCTACATATATTTCAGTATTTGCAGGTAGAATAGCTGATACTGGTGTTGACCCATTACCTTTGATGAAAGAATCAGTAGATGTGGCGCATAGTAAAGAAGGCGTTAAATTATTATGGGCAAGTTGTCGTGAACTATTTAATGTTATTCAAGCAGATGAAATTGGTGCCGACATTATTACATGTCCAGCAGATGTAGTTAAGAAAGTAAATACTAATTTAGGTCGAGATATTAATGAATTATCAGTTGATACTGTAAAAGGTTTCGCTAAGGATATTCAAAGCTCAGGTTTATCTATTCTTTAAGATTTAAAAATTAAAATAACTCCGTTCTATAAGATATTGCTTAGAACTTCTACACACAATTAACACTTTCATGTCTATGTGTAGATTCTCTAAATCAATCTCTTTCATATAGAAACGGAGTATTTTTATATAGTAAAGCTTTTGATTTTTAACTTGTAAGTAAATGAGAACTTCGCTAAAATTTAAAAGAAATAATATTAGAAGGAGATAACCACATAGTATGAAACATACAGAATTTGAAGAGAAAGTTAAAAAGCAATTGTGGTTTTTAAATAAAAAGGAAAAAAAGCTATTACAAAATAATTTAACGCATTACCATAATGAGGTAGAGGGTAATGAAGGGGATATTCAGTCAAAGAAATATCGCAAACCAATTCAGTACGCAAATCAATTTTTAAAAAATAACATATTTAAACAAAAAGAAGTAGCAAGTTCCACATTGTTATTTTTACTAATAGGAATGGTACTCATTTATGCTTTCTTGCTAGGGTTATTTTTAACAGGATTTATTACAAGTCTTACTGCAGTGAATTATTTTATAAATCCACAAGTTTCAATGCCAGTTATAAATGTGATCTTAATTTTAATAGGTGCAGTACTTCTTGCAATCGTAAGTTTATTACTCATTAAATCAGTTACTGCATTTTTCACAAAAAAATTGTTAGAATACAAATTTAATAAATCTGCATAGTTTTTTGTACTAAATGATACAATAATGTACTTTCTTGCCATTTTTTATAAATTAACGAATAGGGTTCATCAACATGTAATTGAATATTATTTTCAAAAGTAATGATAACGCCATTTGTAGTAGATGTTAATCCAATAATTGTTAATGCGTTGATGTAAGTTTGTAAAGGTGCACGTTGATGTTTAATAGGGAAGAGGACAACCTGGTCAGATATATATAAAGGTACTAATTTATTAATTGCTAATAATCGTTTTGCCAACTTTAGCCTTTGCAAATACGATTGATTATGCTGTTCGAAATAATAAATTAGTACCTTTTTAATTGGAAAAGGTAGCACCATGTCATAAGTCGAAAAGCAGCATTTAGTTTTATGTTCACTATGTTGCAATGTTTGAATATAAAGCAAATGGTAAGAATTGTGTGGAATCATATTATTCACCTTTAAAATAATAATCGGTGAGCTTTTTTATAGAAGAGGATTTATACTTTTTAATACTCGATAAAGAGACATGCATTAAGTCGGCAATTTCGAATTGTTTATAGCCTTGGATAAAATAGTTATACCATGCCAGTTCTTGTGTATTTAAAATTTTGGAAATGTCATTATAGTTGAAGAAAGTTGTCTCTGTATTAATAGAAGTAATTTGAGGAGTTTGCAAATCATCGACTTCAACTAATTCTGGTTTTAAATTTTCTTTTCTAAATAAGTCAATTAAGTAAAAATTGAGCCGCTGATAGAGATAAGAGGATAAACAAATATTTGAATTCTTATTGTAATTCTTAGATAATTGCCACAGTTTAATTAGCAATAACTGATAAAATTCATCATAATTATACTTGACGTAATAACGCTTTAACAAATAATGAATAAATCTATGATATTTATGATAAATCTCGTCAAAATTCATTTTGATTGGAATTCGCTCCTAGTTTAAGTACTTAAACAAAATTTCCGGATATCTAAAATTTAAACTAACTTATATAAATTATCATTTGCGTAATTTGAAAAAAGGGTGTTAAATAGTAAACATAGAATAATGAAAGTATGCAAAATAATGATTTAAGACATAAGTAACTCAGTAATGCGACAATTAATTATGAACATACCTAACATTCATAAATATATTTAAGTTCTAGTCAATTTGTAACGTGGGAGGTATAAATTTGGATTACGCACATTTAAATCTAGAGCATTTTTTTGCAAGAAATGATGATTTAGACATAATTAGGGATCGTTCTGAATTTGTAATGATTAATAATTTCACAAATGAAATGATGTATCGAGATGGTGAAATAGAAGGAACAGTTGATTTAAATCAATATTATTACAAGAATAGATCTCAAGCAGCTAGTTTTATCATGATGGATTATCGCAAAGATAACTAACAATTACTAGTTATGCTTTATAGAATCAAGTAATGAAATTCTATAGGTTTCATTACTTTTTATTTTGCAAAGTTTCATTTTGATTACTTTTATTTTATGAATATGTAACATTGCAAGTATAAAATTGTTTATAAGAATTAATAATGTTAAACTTTATTATCATAAAGATTTTAAAGAAAAAACAACATTGACCTAAGAGGTGTGAATATGACGAAGCACAAAAAAGGCTCAATTATTAGCCTAGTGGGGTTATTGATTGTTTTAGTCGCAGCAGGTTTTATTTTCTTTACTATGATTTCAGATCAAATATTCTTTAAAAAAGTAAATGAAGAAGAAAAAGTAGAGCATTTAAACGTTACACTAAATAAAGCTGCCGATAAACAAATTGATAACTACACAAGTCAACAAGTCTCTAACAAGAATAATACTGCTTGGAGAGATGCTTCAGATAATGAAATAAAAGCTGCAATGGACAGTAGTAAGTTCATTGATGATGACAAACAAAAGTATCAATTTTTAGATTTATCTAAATATCAAGGTATTGATGAAAACCGTATTAAGCGTATGTTATTCGATCGACCTATGTTATTAAAGCATACTGATGCATTTATTAGTGCTGCTAAAGAGAAACATGTGAATGAAGTTTATTTAATTTCTCACGCTTTATTAGAAACTGGTTCAGTTAAAAGTGAATTAGCCAATGGTGTAGAAATTGATGGTAAAAAATATTATAACTTCTATGGTGTAGGTGCTCTTGATAGTGATCCTATTAAAACTGGTTCAGAATACGCAAAAAAACACGGTTGGGATACTCCAGAGAAAGCTATCAAAGGTGGGGCTGATTTTATTCACCAACACTTCCTATCACATGATGATCAAAATACGCTATACAGTATGAGATGGAATCCTAAAAATCCAGGTGAACATCAATATGCTACTGATATTAAATGGGCAGAAAGTAATGCTCAAATCATCGCAGATTTCTATAAAGAGATGAAAACAGAAGGTAAATATTTTAAATTATACGTATACAAAGATGATAATAAACATCAAAAATAAATAATTGTAAGTAAACTAAAGCCAACGATCACACTGATTCAAGCAAGTGATAACGTTGGCTTTTTCTTTAATATAATGGCTCTATAATAAATTGGACTGATGACTAAAAATCATCAGTCCAATTTTTATGTTTGAATACAAAAATGGCGCA
>NZ_JBXARC010000036.1:0-3838 GCF_058807855.1 Staphylococcus sp. GW821-FHT11H10
GCGTCTGCATCTGAGTCAGCATCTGCATCTGCGTCTGCATCTGCATCTGCATCTGCATCTGAGTCAGCATCTGAATCTGCGTCTGCATCTGAGTCTGCGTCTGCATCTGCGTCTGAGTCAGCATCTGAATCTGCGTCTGCATCTGAGTCAGCATCTGCGTCTGCGTCTGCATCTGCGTCTGCATCTGCGTCTGCATCTGCATCTGAGTCAGCATCTGCGTCAGCGTCTGCGTCTGCATCTGCATCTGAATCAGCATCTGCATCTGCGTCTGCATCTGCATCTGCGTCTGCGTCAGCGTCTGCATCTGAATCAGCATCTGCGTCTGCATCTGCATCTGCGTCTGCATCTGAGTCTGCGTCAGCGTCTGCATCTGAATCTGAGTCAGCATCTGCATCTGAGTCTGCATCTGCATCTGCGTCAGCGTCTGCGTCTGCATCTGAGTCAGCATCTGCATCTGCGTCTGCATCTGCATCTGCGTCAGCATCTGCGTCTGCATCTGCGTCTGCATCTGCATCTGAATCAGCATCTGCATCTGAATCTGAATCAGCATCTGCGTCTGCATCTGCATCTGCGTCTGCATCTGAGTCAGCATCTGCGTCTGAGTCAGCATCTGAATCTGCGTCTGCATCTGCGTCAGCATCTGCGTCTGCGTCAGCGTCTGCATCTGCATCTGCGTCAGCATCTGCATCTGCGTCAGCGTCTGCATCTGCATCTGCGTCTGCATCTGCATCTGCGTCTGCATCTGCATCTGCATCTGCATCTGAGTCAGCATCTGAATCTGCGTCTGCATCTGAGTCTGCGTCAGCGTCTGCATCTGAATCTGCATCTGCATCTGCGTCAGCATCTGCATCTGCGTCAGCGTCTGCATCTGCGTCAGCGTCTGCGTCTGCATCTGCATCAGCGTCTGCGTCTGCATCTGCATCTGCGTCAGCATCTGCGTCAGCGTCTGCGTCTGAATCTGCATCTGAATCAGCATCTGCATCTGCGTCTGCATCTGCATCTGCGTCTGCGTCAGCGTCTGCATCTGAATCAGCATCTGCATCTGCGTCTGCATCTGCATCTGCGTCTGCATCTGAGTCTGCGTCAGCGTCTGCATCTGAATCTGAGTCAGCATCTGCATCTGAGTCTGCATCTGCATCTGCGTCAGCGTCTGAGTCTGCATCTGCGTCTGCATCTGCGTCAGCGTCTGCATCTGCGTCTGCATCTGAGTCTGCATCTGCATCTGCGTCAGCGTCTGCGTCTGCATCTGCGTCTGCATCTGAGTCGCTGTCTTCATTAAAGTATCCGTTATCAATACTGAAGTCATCATGATCAGTAATAGTTACATGTACTTCTTCACCATCGGCATCTTTTTCATCATCACTACCTGAGTTTGTAGTAGTTTGAGTGAAGCCTTCAGGCTTATCAAAATGCACAATATAGTCACCACTATCTAAATCAGTAAATTGATACTTACCACTTTCATCTGTTGTTGTTGTTTTTAATACATTACCATCACTATCTTTTAATGTAACAGTTACACCTGCAATTCCTTTTTCATCAGAATCTTGGATACCATCTTTATTAGTATCTTCCCATACATAGTCACCTAAATTATATTTTGGAGTTTTATAAAATCCACTATCTAGTGTCCAGTTATCAGCACCATTAATGACACCTGTAGTTGTTAAACCATCAGAATCTTTTTCATTATCATTTCCAGAATTTGCTGTTGTAGGTGTATAGCCCTCAGGTGTTGTGAAAGAAACTTCATACGTTCCATTTTCTAAATCAGTAAATTGATATTTACCACTTTCATCTGTTGTTGTTGTGCCAATTGTATTGCCATCACTATCTTTTAGTGTAACAGTTACACCTGCAATTCCTTTTTCATCAGAATCTTGGATGCCATCTTTATTAGTATCTTCCCATACATAGTCACCTAAATTATATTTGGGTTTATAAAATCCTGAATCAATTGTTTCATTATCTGCGTCTTTAATAATAGCTGTTGTTGTTGTGCCATTTGAATCTTTACCATTATCATTACCGGAATTAACAGATGTTGGGGTATAACCTTCGGGTGTTTCAAAATCTACTGTATACGTTCCATTTTCTAAATCAGTAAATTGATATTTACCACTTTCATCTGTTGTTGTTGTGCCAATTGTATTACCATCACTATCTTTTAGTGTAACAGTTACACCTGCAATTCCTTTTTCATCAGAATCTTGGATACCATCTTTATTAGTATCTTCCCATACATAGTCACCTAAATTATATTTTGGAGTTTTATAAAATCCACTATCTAGTGTCCAGTTATCAGCACCATTAATGACACCTGTAGTTGTTAAACCATCAGAATCTTTTTCATTGTTATTTCCAGAATTTTCTATTGTAGGTGTATAGCCCTCAGGTGTTGTGAAAGAAACTTCATACGTTCCATTTTTTAAACGAGTAAATTTATACTTACCACTTTCATCTGTTGTTGTTGTGCCAATTGTATTGCCATCACTATCTTTTAGTGTAACAGTTACACCTGCAATTCCTTTTTCATCAGAATCTTGGATACCATCTTTATTAGTATCTTCCCATACATAGTCACCTAATGAATATGTCTTATCTCCAGTAGCAGTACCACCGGATCTTTTAATGATATTTTCATTATCCCAATAATAAGATCTTCTTACTCCATTGGAATCGCTATTAGTTTCAAACACTCGAGTTTTAACGTTTTGGTCACTTTTTCCATCATATTGACCTTCTACAGTAATGATATAAGGAGTATTAATATTTCCAAATTGAAGATTTGCAGAATTATCATTATTGTAAGTAATATGACCATTAAATCTGTCCGTAATATCTACTAAATTAGAATCTTGAGGGTCTACATAATAACTATCATTTAATTTAGTTGAATCTATAACCCTATAAATTTTAAAAGTAGTATTTTTATCTATTTTAGTACTAGATTTATTAGGATCTGTGTGATATCCCTGTATTTTTACATTTGAATTATATAGTTTATTTTCCATTGGATTAACATAAATAGTTTGTTTAAAACTATTATTACCAGAATGTTTATCAATATCAGTTATAAAAGAACTAATACTTGGTCCATAGGCATCATTTACCCCTTGTACCGGTGAAGAATAATTAATATTAAGAGTCGTATTAAGTTTTTGATCTGCTATTCCGAATTCAGTTTCATAGGAACCACTATTTGGTGTGTTCTTTCTATCAGTAAATATTGGCAATTGGAAATTACCTTTAATATTACTTTCATTATTTACATAATCAGTAAATGTATAAGTAACCACTTTCTTATTAACATCATAAGAACCTGTAGCTACAGCATTACCTTCACTATCAGTAAGAGACTTAACTTTCATTGTATTATTAAGGTTTTCATAATTTATATCACCATTCACACTAACATTTTCTGGAATAGTGACTGTAAAATAATCGCCTTCTTTAATCTCACCATTCACACTAAAATCTGCTGATAAATCAGTAGATCCACTATGATTTGGATCAAAAGTGTCTTCACTAACTTTCATATTACTTACAGTAATTTGTCTATTTACATTAGATCCTTGCTCTGAAACATCATTACTCAATGCTGTTTTTAGTACCGGCTCAGCAAATCTACTTACACTTCTTGGAGTTGCTTCAATTTTATTTTGGTTTGATTTATTTGCCAAATCTTGAACTAATAAATTAAGTAACTTATCCTCAGAAAGATTTGCAGAATCAATATTTAAACCTTCAGTTTCATTTAATACTTCTTCTAATGTAGTATTATTTGTAGACATAAGATAGTCATTAAGTATTTCTTTTGTTGCTACCTCTTTGGTAT
>NZ_JBXARC010000036.1:3934-13337 GCF_058807855.1 Staphylococcus sp. GW821-FHT11H10
GTATTATCTTCTTTTGTTGCTACCTCTTCGGTATTATCTTCTTTTGTTGCTACCTCTTCGGTATTATCTTCTTTTGTTGCTACCTCTTCGGTATTATCTTCTTTTGTTGTTACATCTTCTGTACTTTCTTCTGTTGATGTTGTAGCAGTTTCATTAGATGAGTCAATTTTTTGATTATTTTTGTCATTATCATTCTCTATACTATTTAGAGAAGTATTTTCCATATGATTTTCTTCAGCTGCTTTTGCCTCATCGTCAGCGTGACCAAAAATCAATGTAGCACCAACTAATATTGAAGCTGTTCCTACAGTGAATTTTCTTATGGAGTACTTATTTAACTTATTCGAAATAAAATCCAATCTCTTGTTAATAGGACCTTGTCTTCTTTTACTCATAATTACCTCCTAATAATTAAATTATTCACATTTCAAAATGTAAAATACATATAATATTATATGTAAATACACTTCTAGCATAGTGCATTTTATCATTTAACACAATACTTTTTAAAATTTTTACAATAAAAAAATAAATATTAGGTCATACAATAGATAGGTATCTTTAATCTTTTTAAGTCAATTCAATTGATCAAGTGATAATTATCTCCAAATGATATACAATCTTTCTCGTTAAACAAAAAAAGAGCGATATCTATCACTCTTTAAACTAGTTTCTTCCTTTATAAATGTGTTTTTTAACATTATTATAATTTATTTTAAATGTTCGTACGGACTGTTATTGACAAATGATACGATTTGATCAACAAATAATTTTGCACGCAACTGAAATTGGTCATCATCAAGATATAATGTACCATCGTCAAGTTTACTGTAGTCTGAGTCATGTGTTGCAATTTGTGTAGGTACAGCAATACCTAATAAACTACGAACAATGACACGTAAATGTGAGAGTGGTTCTGAACTTACGATACCGCCACTGTTACCTATTAATCCTACTGGTTTCATTTTGACATAATCCATATTGATATGATCTAATGCATTTTTTAAGATGCCAGAATATGACCCATGATAATTAGGAGTTCCAAGTACTAAGAAGTCTGCTGCCATTACTTTTTCTTGAAAATCTTTAATATTGGTTTTAATTTCATCGATAGACGGCGTTGTCCCAGAAAAGTCTAATTGATTCAATGGGCGTTCTGCTAAATCATAAATATCAACATCTAAATCATGTGTATCAAACTGTCCCACTAAATATTTAGCTAACGCATTTGTATGTGAGCCAACTTTGGCACTACCAACAATTATAAGTCCTTTCATTTCTACTATACACCTCTTAATATTAATTATTTTCTTCTTTCAATAACTTCATTATGGCTTTCCCAACACCACTATTTTCATTTGTGTCCGTTACATATTTAGCAACTGCTTTAACTTCAGGCATAGCGTTTTCTACTGCAACAGGATAACCAACACGCTCTAGCATTGATACGTCATTCAAGTTATCGCCTAAAGCCATAACGTCTTTTAAATCAATGTTTAATTGATTAGCAATAGACTCTAACGCGATTCCTTTTTGCGCGTCAGAATGTGTAATCTCAAGATTTCCGCGTGAAGATGATGAAATGGCTAAACTTGGAATAGCTGAAAGTTCTACTCCAATGGCATTAATTTTCTCTAAATCCGGATTAAAAGCTAACACTTTCATGATTAATTCGCCCGGGATATCTTCAATTTCTTCATAACTATTTACAACTTTTAATGTCCCATTATTTATGCGCTTTTGAATACCTTGTTTAATCTTTTCAACATCCGCTTCTTGTCCTGCTTGTTTAGCAATATCTAAGTAAATATCTAAATCTTTGGTTGGATCTTCTGTATAAATCCCTCTATTAGTATAAATTTGATAATATACATCATTTTTATCTAGAATTGATTTAATGCGTTCCACTAATTCATGATTTAAATTAGACGTATTCATAATATTAAATGATTCATCACGTACTTCTGCACCATTTAAACAAATATATGGTACGCTTAAATCTGTCTCAGCTACAGGTGTATTTGCCTCATAAAATGCACGACCTGTCGCAATGGCAACTGTTATCCCTTGTGATTGTGCATATTTTATTGCATCAACATTTTCTTGAGAAATTTCATGTGCAGCATTTAACAATGTACCATCCATATCTGTTGCTATTAATTTAATCATACAGTTACCTCGTTTCATTCTCTTAACTAATTGCTATTTATCTTTAAAAAAACATCTTAAAGTTAAAATTTAAAATCTCAACTTGAACACTTAATTCACGTGTATTATTTTAACAAATATAGCTCAATTTGTACGCTTACATGTTCCCTTTAGACTTCTTTAATCGTAGCTCACGGAAGAAGTTTCGTAATAAATCACCACATTCTTGCTCAAGTACGCCTTTAATAACTTCAGCTCTATGATTAAATCGAGATTCTTCTAATAGATTCATCAAGCTACCACTACATCCACCTTTAGAATCAGTAGCGCCGTATACCACTTTAGGAATTCTACTCATCACAATGGCACCGGCACACATGACGCACGGTTCAAGTGTCACATATAATTTGCATTCTTCTAAACGCCAACTTCCAACTACTTTTGAAGCACGTTCAATAGCGATATGTTCTGCGTGAGCCGTAGGAAGCTGCGCAGTTTCTCTTAAGTTATGTGCGCTTGCTATGACTTCATTGTTTTTAACTATGATTGCGCCTATAGGAACTTCTCCAAGTTTTTGAGCTTTTTTAGCTTCTTCAATCGCTAATTTCATGTAATATTCATCATTTGCCATGTGTGTTATACCTCACTTATGATACAATACTCATTGTCTATTTTAACATTTGGAGATGTGATTATGAACAAACCATTTATCGCAATTGAGGGGCCAATTGGTGTAGGTAAATCTTCCCTAACTCATAAGCTTAGCCAGACATTAAATTACTATGAAGAAAAAGAAATAATTGATGAAAATCCATTTTTATCTGACTTCTACGATGATATTTCTAAATGGAGTTTTCAAACAGAAATGTTTTTCCTCTGTAATCGATATAAACAGGCAAAAGATATCGCTAAAATGACTCAAGGTGTTGTTAGCGATTATCATATTTATAAAAATAAAATTTTCGCTCGTAACACGTTGAGTAATAATGAATTTGATAAATTTGATCGCATTTTCGATATTTTAACTGAAGATCTTGAAATGCCTAACATGATTATTTTCTTAGATGCTGATTTGGATGTTCTGAAACAAAGAATAGCTCAACGTAATCGTAGTTTTGAACATCATATTGAGGATGACTATTTATTGAATCTCAAAGAAGATTATTTAACATTTTATAATGCCATGAAAAGTGAAGGCGCGAATGTCGTCTTAATTAATACAAGTGAAATTGATTTTGTTAAAAATGACTCAGATTATCAATCAATTTTAGAAAAAATAAGACCTATGATAGGAGCAATTGAACATGAATAATTATAAAGTACCTCAAAACGCAATAATCACCATTGCTGGTACCGTTGGTGTTGGGAAATCGACATTGACACAGGCTTTAGCTGACAAATTGAATTTTAAAACCTCTTTTGAAAATGTTGATCATAATCCTTATCTAGATAAATTTTATGATGACTTTGAACGTTGGAGTTTCCACTTACAAATCTACTTTTTAGCAGAACGTTTTAAAGAACAAAAACGTATGTTTGAATATGGTGGTGGATTCATTCAAGATCGCTCTATTTATGAAGATGTTGATATTTTCGCGAAAATGCATGAAGAACAAGGTACTATGAATGAAGATGATTTTAAAACATATTCTGAGTTGTTCAATGCAATGGTAATGACACCTTACTTCCCTAAACCTGATGTATTAATTTATCTTGAGTGCGACTACAATGAAGTAATTGAGCGTATCAAAGCACGTGGTCGTGATATGGAAATTAATACGGATCCTGAGTATTGGCAAAAGTTATTCAAACGTTATGATGACTGGATAAATAACTTTAATGCCTGTCCGGTCGTGCGCGTTAACATAAACGAATATGATATTCATGAAAACCTAGACTCTTTAGACCCAATTATTGATAAAATTGCTCATGTAATTAATACTTATCGCAAGGTAGATAATCGTTAACATAAACAAACGCTACACATTTCAAACTCATTGTGTAGCGTTTTTACATTTTTTACCTTATTTGTTTTCAATATATTGTTTTAAGACTTCGGGCACACTCACAGCTGTCTCTATTATCACATCAGCATCTACTAACTCTTCTTTTTTAGCTATACCAGTAAGCACACCAATTGCTAAACCTAATTCAGCATTAACCTTTGTTTTCATGTCGTTATTAGTGTCTCCTACTATAACTACATCTTCAGGTTCGACATCATAAGAATCAAACAGTGGATTTAATACTGCTGGATTTGGCTTTTCCGCTGCATGTGATTCTGTAGAGATAACTAAGTCGAAAGCGTCTTTAGAATTGGTATCTTCAAGAAATTGCAATACCCCTTTTCGTGAATCACTTGTAACAATTCCAATTTTATAGCCGTCTTTTTTTAAAGATTGAATCATATCATACACACCATCAATCCAGTTGTTCTCTGGCACACGTGTATCAACAAGCTCCTGGCTCGTATTACGTGTCCAAGTTGAGACATCTTTACCAACAACGTTATTGAAAGCTTTAATCATTTCATCTAGTGACCCTGACCCCATTACAGAATCAGGAACGATGGCATTATCAAGAACACCTAATTGGCGATGTGCAACTTCTTTATCAGCTACTGGGTATTCCTCTAAAAGACTATCCACTAATCTTATACCAATTTTCTCCCAACTCTTATCAAATTCTATTAAAGTCCCGTCTTTATCAAATAATATCCATTTCATTTACATAGCACTCCTGTGAATTATGATTATTAACCATTATATTGTAATACAAATTCTTATCTTAGACTTAATAACACGATTTATTATTCCATCTTCCAATTATTCAGTATATGTATCTAGTAGGCGTTTACCTTGATATATAACCATACCAGTTTTCAATTTTTTAAATCCAGCCTTTTGATAAAATTCTAAATTATCGATAGTTGAGATTAAATGGATACATGAAAGTGACCCTATTTCCTTAAGAATGTGTTTAAACATATGCATACCAATTTGATTATTTTGAAAATTTTTATTAACAACTAAGTCATAAATAGCTGCATTGAATACACCATCTGATAATGCTCTAGCAAAACCAATGACTTTATTATCATAAATTGCTAAGACTACGTGCGTACTATTCTCGAAAATTTTTCGTATCTTATCTTTATCATGTTTTAACCAACCAACTGATTGATATGTTTCGTAAATTGAATCAATATAGCTTTCATCGAAATAAGTAATTAGTTTAAATTTCATTCAATCCCCCCAATCATCTTTATATTTTATTATACAAACTTATTTAATATCTTTTAAGTTTCAAAAATACGCGAACCAATACCGTTTCATTTATCATTTGCCTACGTTGATTTAATTGAGTGAAATTTATGATTGTGTAATTTAAAAACCGATATAAATAATTCACCCCGAAAATTAGACTTTTAATCTAACACCGGGGTGATTTTTCTTTATAAAAATATTTATTTAGGTTCACCGTGTACTAAAATGCTACTAATAAAGTCAAACGCTTTTTTTATGAAACCGAATACGTCTGTCATTGGATTCCACTCCTTCATTAATATTTGAATTACATTTTTATTGTAAGCGCCTGAGGATAAATTTGGCGTTTATTGCGTAATTGCTCATTAATGTTGCGTATTTGTATGTTTAAATATTTCAATTTGTATTGTTTTGCATAGAAAGCAATTCTTGTACGTAACTATCCTTCACCTCGTAAACAACAGGATTACTTTTTAACTGTATTAATTTGCTTTCATATTTTTTTATTACTTCATTAACTTTATTTCTTGAATATCCTGCGATATCTTTGACTCCTTTAATAGTAATTCTAGAATATTTACTTCCAAAAATTTTATCTTGAAGTAATATAAAGAGAACATCTGAATCATTTTTATTCAATCCTTGTTGATCAAGTGCCTGTGCAAGTCTTTTAATTATTTCTGTATTATTTTCAAACGTTTCTATTATATTATTTTGTCCTTCAATAAGTAATTGCATCATATCATCAATGAAATTTGTTATTTCACCTTTATTAAAGTAATCAGATGCTTCTTGAAATGCCTTATAATATTTATTTTTATTGTGATTTACGACGTATGAAAAAGTGAGTGCTGTAAATGAATCCAAGTTATCATTAAGCAATTTAGCTAAAATATATCTTCCTACTCTTCCATTTCCATCATAAAACGGATGAATGTATTCAAACATGTAATGACTAGCTAGAATTTTATAAATATCTGGTGCTTCGTAATGTTTAATAAAACTTAAAAAGATAGTTAGATATTCAAAAATTTCTGGTTCATTAAATTCATTTCTGTGAATCCATTTACTTTTAGCATTGTCATATACACCAATAGAATTTTTTCTAAACAAATTTCCATCTGGTAAATCTTTTTCTAGAATTTCAGAAGGCACAATTAAATCAAAGATATTACGTATATCTGTAATTGAGTTAATTTCAACATCATCATTTTCAATCATAATATATTGGTTTACTAATCCATCAAAACGCTTATTCTCACCTTTAGTTTTGTTTAAAGACGCAGCTATTTCTTTTTTCGTACTTTTTATATTTTCAATTTTATTTGTACTTTGGATTTAATTGATTAATAAATGTTTAATATATACTTCATTCGCAACTTTAGGCAATTCTGAGGAAAGTTGCTTAATTCTATCTGAGTTTTTTAAGACCTTTTCAAGATTAATACCTAATGATCGATTTAGAACAAAGAATAGAGGATACTCTACGTCTCTTTGTTGTTTCTCGTCCTGAATTGGATGGATTATAAAATCGGTAACATAACTTGAATAACTATTTAACCGCATATTATATTCTGTATCTACATTATCCCAACCATACATATGAAAAAGCTTTTTTAATGATTTGTACTCCACAAGGTACACCTTCTTACTTATCATATATTTAAATATGATATTTATGAATGATTATATTATATATAATCCGTTCTTCTTTTAAAAACAATATTCTTAACTTTAAAAATCACTATACTCAAGATGAAACATAGTTAAAAAATTAATTATGTTAAATAGTCATTTTTATAAGTATACTAATCATCATTGAATATTCCTTCTATATTTTCAGTAGATATACATTTTAATATAAAAACACCTGTCATAGTAACAGGTGTCTAAGCTAAGATAAATCCAAATAAATTATTTCTTTCTATCGTTTAGTAACTTAAGTAACACAAATGTAGTAGCTATATTTAAAAAGACATTAATCATACCAAAATTAATAAATAAGCTAGTCCATAGACATATCACTAATAAAATCGCAATTATTCTCATATATTTACAATAAGTTCCTTTCCTAAAAACATCAATTTTTAGTATGAAACTATAAATGGTTTTATAAATAATTCTTAATGTAAAAAGTGCTATACAATTTAAGTTGGTTAATAAAAAAACTTTACTTATCAACGCTTATTTTTAATCTTTATTATTTTTATATAACATCCATATATTACTTGCTCACACTTTTTTCAAAAACCAAATCTTATCTCTACATAAAATTCCATTTTCGTATATTTTATCATTATAATTTCTTTCGAAGAACCCAATTTCTACTCCAATCATTCTGAAACCTGCTTTTTGATAAAAAGCAATTTGATCAATACTAGAATTGCCTGTCCCCACAATGATCTCTTTGTATCCTTTTTGTTTTGCATAATCAAACAAATGTAATAATAATTTTTTACCAATACCGTGACTTTGTTTATTTTCACTAACAGCTATGTTGACTAATTCAACCTTATCTATATTAATTTCTTTTAACACATAACAACCTAATATTACTGAACCATCTTTATAAATAAAGCATTCTCCACTCTGAAGGTATTCTAAAATTAATTTCATAGACGGATCAGCCAACAACAGTAAATCAAATGGTGCATCTTCAATAGAGTCCAATTTTTCAAACATAAATATCCCTACTTTTCAAAAATAGAATTTATTCTTAGTTATTTAATTTTTATCGATTTATAGACTTCTAATTAATATAAATAGCTTCATAAATTTAAATTACCCCTAAGTAAGAAATAATTTGCACTTACCAACTATTTCTATAATAATAAGCTATCCACCCTTACATGTTATTCTCAATTTGAGAATTCATATGTTTTCTTTAGCATCTTTTAGACTATTTTTATATTTCAATATTAACATCCATGCTAATATCTTTATTTTTCTCATATGTTTTACATTAATTAAAATTCAAGATATTTTATAGCTTAATATACAATTTTCGACACTAACCTTTTATGAAAAGATATTACTTCGCTATTCTTAATAAACACATTTAACACAAACCACATCGCTAAATTAATATATTAGTTCAATTCATATTCTAATTTTAGTCTCTCCATTATTGACTTTAACGTTACGTAATAGATTATGTTTTAGTTATACCAAAGAAATGGAGGAAGATTTGAAATGGATTATTATCAAATGCCAATGTTTAATAAGATACTAGTCAGTGACATTCAAAAAGCAGCGAAGTGGTATGAAAAAAACCTAGGATTTAACAGTGTATTTAAATTTAGAAATGATAAAAATGAGGTTTTAATGGAGCATCTGAGATTGGAGAAGTATCAAGATATCATGCTAATTTCTAGTGATGACTTTGAAGTTGGTAATGCAACATACTTGAATATTTTAGTTAAAGATATTAATAACTTAGAGAAACACATAACTTCACAATTTATTGTGGAACAACTTGAAGAAAAACCATGGAACGCTAAAGAAATGACTATAAAAGACTTAGACGGTCACTTATTAACACTTTCACATTCAAATATAACTGATAAAGATTTTCAAAAATTAATGAAAAAAAACTTCAAGTAATTTCTAAATCTTTAATTGATAATTAAACGTAGTTAAGCGACTTCTGAGAGATTTAGAATTATTGATAAACGTAAGTGCTCACACACTTAAGTAAATAGTTCTAAGATAGATTACGAAGTGTAGTTGTGAAGACTCCTATGTTGCTTATCTATCTAAAAACTATTTTACAAGACCGCGGCTCGACCCAGCCCCCTAAGCAAGCATCACAACAGAATGAGTAAATGTTCATCAAAGAATTTCTTTAGAGAATTACAGGCTGAAGCTGTATCCTAAAAAACGAGCCAACAATACGAAATATCGTAAATAAATAGAGTCCGGGACATAAAGTTCTTGGATAAGTGAAAAAAGACAATTTCTATTGAAATAATATAGAAATTGTCTTTTTT
>NZ_JBXARC010000037.1:0-11793 GCF_058807855.1 Staphylococcus sp. GW821-FHT11H10
AAAGACAATTTCTATATTATTTCAATAGAAATTGTCTTTTTTTCACTTATCCAAGAACTTTATGTCCCGGACTCTTAGTTTATAGATATATGTGAATTATTGATGCTTAACTAAAAATATTTTCTGTGTGCATTTCTATTTCTTTCTGTTTGAAATCAGTGTTTGGATAATACATGTTTTTCACTAATACATTAGGGCCTAAACAATGAAATGCCTCACAATGACAATTTAACGATTTTGCTAAATCTGAAGTGAGCCATTTATTAAATACATCAGTCAATTTGTCTGTTTTTATATTTGAGATGGTACCATTTTCATCTCCAAAGTCTGTTACAATGACATCTCCGCTAAACACATTTACATTTAAGCGACTTCGTCCATCTGGATCATTTCGTGTTGTCACATTTTTTGCATCTCTTAAGCGTTGTAATAGTGCTTGATCATTTTCGTCATTAATACATGGATAGATAGGTAACGTACCAAACAGCATCCATACATTCTCATCTCGAATATCTAATAAATGATGAATTGCTTGTTTCATTTCTTTTAGAGAAAGCACATTTAATTGACTTGCGAAATCCGCTGGGTACATAGGATGAACTTCATGACGACTGCATTTCATATCATTAACGATTTCTTTATGAATTTTATCTAAGTAAGGTAAAGTACTCTGATTTAACATCGTTTCAGCTGATACAAACATACCTTGACTTGATAGGGTGCTCGCATTGTCTAACATCTGTTCATATAATTTTAATTTTGCTTTTAAAGGTGGTTGTTTTTTCATGGCGCCAAAGCCAACATCAGTAAATTCTTGTATAGTTCCCCAATTATGTGAAATGTGCATAACATCTATGTATTCCGCGATATCTAAATAACGATCTTGTGGTAACGTTAAATTAGAATTCATTTGAACATAAATACCTCGATCTTTCGCGTATTTTAATAAGGGTTTAACGATATTTTTAATTGATTTCTTTGAGAACATTGGTTCTCCGCCCGTGATTGATATTGTTCTTAATTGAGGTATTTCATCTAAACGACGATAAATAATATCCATAGGTAATGCATCCGGATCTTTGGTTTGTAATGTATAACCAACTGCACAATGGCTACATCTCATATTACATAGCGTTGAGGTTGTAAATTCTATATTACTCAACGTCAACTGTCCGTAGTCTTCAATATCGTTATAAGTTTCCCAAGGATCATTTGAAATTGAAATGGGTTTTTTCTGATTTGTCATCCACATATTTATTACTCCTAAACTAAAAAAATTCCTCTATTCGTTGCAAAAGTACAGTAAACATTATTAAGATTATATCCCTTTTTGTCAAATTCTGTTAGGATAAAATTAACGTATTGTTAAATAAACTCATATAAAAAAGGAGAAACATTTATGAATGAACAACAAACAATGGAACAAATTAAAACGAGATTATCAAAATTCTTAGAAGATATTGATCATGTTAATCCTGATGAAGTAAGTGTTGAAGACATTGATGAATGGATTGGCTTACTAGATCAATTAGAAGAAAAAGTAAAGCAAGTGTCTAACTAAATAATAGCCGTTTAAGTTCAACTATGTTTAATATCCTTCTATTTCGTCTATATAATAAATATAATTCGAACAAGAAAGGTGATTAATACATGACTAAAAAAGTAGCAATTATCTTATCAAATGAATTTGAAGATATTGAATTAACTAGCCCTAAAGAAGCAATTGAAGAAGCTGGTTTTGAAACAGAAATCATTGGTGATACTGCAAATGCTGAAGTAGTAGGTAAGCATGGTGAAAAAGTTACTGTAGACGTAAGTATTGCTGATGCTAAACCAGAAGATTATGATGGACTTCTAATACCAGGTGGATTCTCACCAGACCATCTTCGCGGAGATGCAGAAGGTCGATATGGTACGTTTGCTAAATACTTCACTAAAAATGATGTTCCAGCATTTGCAATTTGCCACGGACCTCAAATATTAATTGATACTGATGATTTAAATGGACGCACGTTAACAGCTGTACTTAATGTACGTAAAGATTTATCAAATGCTGGTGCAAACGTAGTAGATGAATCAGTTGTAGTTGATAAAAATATCGTAACTAGTCGTACACCAGATGACTTAGACGATTTTAACAGAGAAATTGTTAAACAACTTCAAGCATAAATCTTGTTGATGTAAAGCTTGAATATTATTCGATATATTCTTATACGTCAATTTTACAAATTCGCAATATTTAATGAACTGAGAAGAGACTTTAATATGTCTTTTCTCGGTTCTTTTTTGTATTCAAAAATTTAGTTATAGTAATTTAATGACTTAACTTCAGATATAGGTCTCATAGCCATATATTCTCATACACCCTGGGACCGATTTTTCACTTTAAGTATGGCTTATTATAAGAACTACTGTTAAACTCTCAAATATAGAGTGAGTTTAAGTAAAGGAGCTACCGCATGAAAAGAAGCCAAAGAATGAACAACTCGCCTGAGAGACATTCACAATACCGTAATGAACCACATTACAATACGTATTATCAACCTGTAGGTAAACCACCTAAAAAGAAAAAGAATAAACGTATATTTTTACGTCTGTTTATTATATTTGTCTTCATATTTGCATTGTTTATCGGATTAATGTATTACTTATCTTCTAGAGCAAATGTTGATGACCTTAAAACTATTGAAAATAAAAGCAGTTATGTATCTGCAGACAATATGCCTGATTATGTAAAAGGTGCATTTATTTCAATGGAAGATGAACGTTTTTATAAACACCACGGTTTTGATGTAAAAGGTACAACACGAGCATTGTTTTCAACGATTGGGGATAGAGATGTTCAAGGTGGAAGTACAATTACGCAACAAACTGTGAAAAATTATTATTATGATAATGAACGTTCTTTCACTAGAAAATTAAAAGAATTGTTTGTAGCACATAAAGTAGAACAACAATATAGTAAAAATGAAATATTGAGTTTCTATTTAAATAACATTTATTACGGTAGCGATCAATATACAATCGAAAGTGCCGCCAATTACTATTTTGGTACGACAGTAAATAAAAATAGTGATAGTATGTCTCAAATTACAGTATTACAAAGTGCGATATTAGCTAGTAAGGTCAATGCACCTAGTGTTTATGATATAAGTAATATGTCTGATAACTTTAAAAATAGAATTAAAACAAACCTTGAAAAAATGAAACAACAAGAATATATATCTGATAGCCAATATCAAGAGGCATTAAGTCAACTAAATAACTATTGATTTGTTTTGCATGCGTACAGACAAAATTCGTAATTATAATTTAGTCTTCATAAAGTATTCATTATATAAATGAACTTTATGAGGACTTTTTATATAGGTAAAACATTTTGTGTAATGCGATAAGTGATATAAAATAATGTTTGTTAGAATATCTTAAACTGAATGAGTTAATAGAGAACATATTTATAAGTGAAGGTGGTGGGTGTATGACAAAAATTACGAAAATAGAAGTACAAAAGAATAATAAAGAGCGATTTAATTTATTCTTAGATGAAGTATTTGAAATGGGAATAGATATTGATACACTTGTAAGGTTCAATTTAAAAAAAGGTCAAATTCTTGAGCCATCAGATATGGAGAATATTCAAAAATATGAGCATTATCGTTTAGGTATTAATATGGCAATCCAATACTTATCATATAAAAAAAGAACTGAAAAAGAAGTGCGACAACATTTGCAACAAAATGAAATAAGTGACATAGCAATCCAACAAGTTATAGATTATTGTTACAGAGAATCGTATATTAACCATGAAGATTATGCTGAAAGCTTAAAGAATACGATGATAAACACTACTGACAAAGGTCCTGAAATTTTTAGACAGAAATTATATCAAGTTGGAATTGAACCTAATATTATAAATACATATGTTCCGATTTACGAAGAAGAGCAATCATTTGAAGCAGTTATTGAGGTTGCCAAAAAAATTATGAAAACTAAAAAAGGCCCTGAAATTAAAATACGTCAAAAGGTACTTCAAAGTCTAATTCAAAAAGGATATTCTATGGATGTTGTACAACAGGCAATAGCTGAATTAAATTTTGAACAAGATGAAAATATATTAGATGATTTATTGCAAAAAGATCTTGAAAAAGTATATACAAAGCAAAGACGTAAGTATGACGGACAACAATTAGTAATGAAGACGATAGAGTCACTTATGAGAAAAGGATATAAATATGATAAAATTAAATCAAAATTAGAAGAAAGTGGTATTTTAGATGAATGATAAAAAGCTAAGTGAAATGTCTGAGCAAGAATTAAGACATGAAATACAAACATATAAAGAAAAAATGCGTAAAGCTGAAATGAATGGCATCATGAATGAGTACGATGTATATCAAAGTAAAGTCATCATTGCTGAAAGTTACTTAGTCGATCGTACTAAGGTAGTGCTTGGTAGAATGTATAAACTTAATGATGGAAGCGACCAATACTTCAAAGTCGAACGATTAAAAGGTGTATTTGCATGGGGATATAGAATTAATAGTAAGATCCCTGAAGAAGGATTGCCACTCGCTTTATTAAAAATTTAGAAGGATGTAACATGAATGGGAAGTTCAATAGTCTTAAAAATGCTCAATGTCACGCATTATTATAGAAGTAAGAAAAATAGAAAGTGGTATTTACCATTTGGTTATGCCGCAGAAGACATAGAATTAAACAATATTTCACTACATATATATCAAGGTGAGGCTTTAGCCATTATTGGCGAGCCGGGGGCTTCTAAAACTTTATTAGGTAGGATAATTGCTGGTGACATTAAACCTGATAGAGGTAAAATTAATAAATCGGTCTCTACTTATTATGGTGATATAAAAGACAAACATTTAATACATTTAACAGTGCGACAATATGTAAAAGAAATTCAAAGATTATTTTCTTACGAAACAACATCACACAGTGTTGATCAAATTATCAAATTTGCACATTTAGATGATAAGTCTACGTTTAATATAAATATGCTTAGTCATTCTGATTTTGCACAATTAATCTTAAGCATTGCACGTGTATGTCGAAAAGAATTGATTATTTTGAACCATATCATTGAACATCTTGATGAAGATTTTTTAGAAAAAGCAAAACAATTATCGAAAGACTATGTTAACGATAATAATTCGTTAGTATTCATCGATAATGATCTTGAAAAAGTTGAAAAAGTAAGTAATTATGTAGCATGGATTTCACATGGCCAAGTGAGGATGGAAGGTTCACTAAATCAAGTTTTACCTGTGTTTAAAGAACATGAGCAAGATCGAATGAGTATAGGAAATGATGAAGAACAGCAAAATTTTGATTTAGATTGGAAAGAAAGTCGTAGTAGACTCCCTGAAATGAGCTATAACTTTAAAAGAGTAGAAAGATATAGACATGCGAAAGTTCCTGATTTTGTCGTGAGGTTTTGGACGATTTTAATTGCAAGCTTGATTTGTTTGGCCATCGTTGGAGCATTAGTCGTTAATAACATTGGACGCTTTGATGTTCCTATAATAGAAGCTCAAAAGAAAGTTGAAAATAAAGACCCATTTGAGGAAAAATTGGCATATGGAATCGTATTAGACGACTCGATAACGTTAAATGGTGATTCTAATACAAAAGTTCCTAAATACGCATTTTTAACAATAACAGGTGAAAATTCAAAAAAATACCGTGTTAATATCGATAATCAAGATTATGTTGTAGAAAAACATAAACTACAATATTTTAACCCAGCAGCTTTATATGAGTCGCATTCATTTAAAAAATTATCTCCATATATGAAATCAAATTATAGTAATTTTGTAGATTATTATAATAGCCATTTACATAAAAAACATGATCGAGTTAAAAAAACACTTGTTCCCAATAAGGATTCTAGATATGTTGTAGGAGTAACGCAACAACCAGTAGAAATGTTATTTAATGATCAAGATAAATTAACAGGATTTGTTTTTCCAATAATTAATAAAGACGAACTTAAAGATAAATATCATATTAATCAAGATTTATGGATTGTTAAGTCAGGTGATGGATATTTAATCGCGGATATGAAAAATAGTAAGTGGATATACATTGAATTGTAGGTGTAAAAATGATAGATAACATTTTATTATATATAAAACTTTTCCCATCACTAATAAAGTTTACTAAGCAACGTATAATAGATACTTGGAAACGGTTTGCAATTCTCTTCATTGCTGAACTTGTCTTAGTATTAATAGCACTAATTACGTTGTCGTTTATCGAGATTGAAGATATTAGTAAAGCTAGGTGGTTATATAGAATTGTTGCTATGATTACATTTGCTACAATGTTTGCAACAATTTTTAAATCTTTTAAAGAGTATAGTCAAGATTATTTAATAACTAAGTCGTTTCAATCAACACCATTGATAACAACAGTTGGGAACGCACTTATCGGAAGTTCTATTTGTTGTATATTATCAATTATTACTTTATTGTTTAAACCAGTGAATTTCGATGCATCTTTCACTGCATTTATTGTATTTTATATAATGATGATTCTATTTATAATATTCATATCTGTTACTTTAGGATTGTTAGATATTATATATAAAAATATGACTATGATATTCTGGTTAGCTGTAGTTATAAACTTTTTTATAGTACCTATTATTTTTATTCCTTCTGCAAATGAGAATTTAATGATTCAATTGTTAAAGTTAAATCCTCTGTTTTATTTAATTGATGGATTAGCGACTTCTACGATTTATGGTGTAGTGAATATGTATAATATTTCATATCATATCTATTTTATTTTAATAATAGTAACGATTGGAGCAATTAATTTTATGCTTATGAGATATGTAGCACATTCAAAATATAAATATTCTTCTAATATAATTGCGACAAAAAATAAATAAAAGAGTGAATCAGAATCATAGTGTAGTTTATGGTTCTGGTTCACTCTTTTTAAAAATTATTTAGAATATAATTTTTTTTGTAATTTTTCTTCAGTGAAAACCCATCCTATATATGAGTGATCTATATTGTTATCATTATCGACATGTGCTATTGCAGCAAAACTATAATGCCCTTTATTTAAATAGCGTAAATCTATTAGACGAACTTCTGTAGTGTCGTCATCTAGCTTACGAGTTTGCCATCGATAAATTGATGAGAAGTTCAGAAATGTTCTAATGTCTTTATTACTTTTAATCTGCCAGAGTAGAGTGTCTGGAGAAAATTTCTGTCGTTTAACTTTATCACTAAAGACAACATTTCGACCAAATGCTCTTCCAACATAATCATGTTCTTCAGTTTGAATAGCAACGCGCCATTCCATGAATTTCATCGTAGGTGCCACAAATATTTTAACAGGATTATGCTGTGCTTTAATCTGGCTTAATGCTTGCTTTTTAATGATACTCTGCATTTTGAAACGAATAATATAATAAATGATGAGTATACTAATAATTGGAAAGAATACTACGAATGGATGTACACCGAATAACCAAACGACAATCCCTGCACAAAGTATAATAAATATGATTGGATCGAAAGTATTAATAACACTTAATTGAATCCACTTGTTTGTGAGTGGACGCAAAGCTTGAGTACCATAAGAATTAAATATATCAACAAATACATGTAAAAATACTGCTAACTGTGCCCATAACCATATATGCGTTGTATCTACTCCTGGGAATAAAACATAAATAATAAATGTGATCAGTATAGGCCACAAAATTGTAAATGGTATAGAATGAGTGATACCACGATGGTGTGAAATATATGTGGCGTTATTTTTCAATTTTAAAACGGTGTCACCATCTGGAATTAACGATCCGGCAATTAATGTTGTAGCAGTAGCTGCCATAGTATTTGCCATAGCTGGATCTTGACTAGCTAGAGCAGTTAATCCAACACCTATTGCTATATGCGTGGCTGTATCCATAACGTTCACTCTTTTCATGTTAATTTAATATATATTATAATCTAAAAATTGAAATAACGAAATTAAGAAACTTATTAAAATACTATTAGTTTGCTATAAACCGATTAGATGAAATAAATAATGAGAGTGGAAAGGATGTAAGTATGTTAAATGAATCTACATTTAAAAAGAATTTAATAAAGTGGTTTAATGAAAATCAAAGAGAAATGCCTTGGCGTGAGACTTCTAATCCTTATTATATTTGGTTAAGTGAGGTTATGCTTCAACAAACACAAGTTAAAACCGTTATTGACTACTATCACAAGTTTATTAGCCGTTTTCCAACTATAGAAGACTTGAGTCAGGCAAATGAAGATGAAGTGCTTAAATATTGGGAAGGTTTAGGTTATTATAGCCGTGCACGTAACTTTCATACTGCTGTAAAAGAAGTGGCATCTGAATACAAAGGCGTCGTTCCTTCAACACCAGATCAATTTGGAAAACTTAAAGGCGTTGGTCCATATACACAAGCAGCTGTATTGAGTATAGCGTTTAATAAACCTTTAGCAACCGTTGATGGTAATGTCTTTCGAGTATGGTCTAGATTAAATAATGATCAACGAGATATTAAATTGCAATCAACACGAAAGGCATATGAAAAAGAATTACAGCCCTATGTTTATCATCATTCAGGTACTTTCAATCAAGCAATGATGGAATTAGGCGCATTAGTTTGCACACCTAAGAACCCATTGTGTTTGTTCTGTCCTGTTCAAGACAATTGCAGTGCTTTCAAAGAAGGCACTGTGCTAGATTTACCAGTAAAAACTAAAAACATAAAGAAGAAAACGATTCAGCAACATGTGTTTTTACTTAGAAATGCAAAAGGGGAATATTTAATTGAGCAACGACAAGAGAGATTGTTAAATGGTATGTGGCAATTTCCTATGTTTGAAGCACCAAATACATTGGAACAATTAGAGAATAAATTAGGAATGTCACTGTCAATAGCTGAGGAAATAGTATTTAAGCTTAAACATCAATTCACTCATATGACTTGGGATATTAGTGTATTTAGTGTAATTGAGACAGTATCTCTTTCTAAAAAAATGATGGAAGACTATAAACTTGAGTGGATGAATTTAAATCGCCGTGATGAATATACATTACCTGTATCAATGGATAAAATATATAAACATATAAATGGTTGAAAACTTAAATTTATAAGTAATTTTTGGAAGCTATATTAAAAATAGTAACGCTTCTTTAAAGACTTAATTAAAATTATGATATAATCTAAAGTGCGAAAATTACTAAAAGGGTGGTGTGGAGTATGGTAAAAGAATCCATACCTAAAGAAGGCGAAAATATAAAAATTCAAAGTTACAAACACGATGGTAATATTCATAGAGTATGGTCAGAAACGACGATTTTAAAAGGAACAGATCATGTTATTATCGGTGGAAATGATCATACTTTAGTTACTGAAAGTGATGGTCGCACGTGGATTACTCGAGAACCGGCAATCGTTTATTTTCACTCAGAATTCTGGTTTAACGTTATTTGTATGTTTAGAGAAGATGGTATTTATTACTATTGTAATCTTTCATCACCATTCGTTTGTGATGAAGAAGCTTTGAAATATATTGATTATGATTTAGACATTAAAGTTTATCCTAATGGTAAATATCATCTGCTAGATGAAGATGAGTATGAACAACATATGAATCAGATGAATTATCCACACGATATCGATGTTATTTTACGCCGTAATGTAGATATTTTACAGCAGTGGATAGAACAAAAGAAAGGTCCGTTCGCCCCTGATTTTATAAAAGTTTGGAAAGAGCGTTACAAAAAAATTAGAAATTACTAAGCATAAAAGATGTAATTGCTACATATATGTTTTATAGTACTTGAGTAATAATAAGCAGAGGTTGAATTTACTTTAAAGTTGCAAAAGGAAATGCTTGCAATTGAAAGTTTCAACCTCTATTAATTTTCTAAAAAATTGAATTGAAAATTATAGGGGGGACTAGTATGATACGACGCTATTTAGAATTTGTTAAACCTTACAAATATCGTATAATAGCGACGATAATTATCGGGATTATAAAATTCGGCATTCCTATGTTAATTCCTTTACTTATCAAATATGCAATTGATGGCGTTATTAATAATAGTGCACTTTCTACGAATGAAAAATTTCAACATCTAAGTGTAGCTATCGGCATAGCTTTATTTATATTCTTGATTGTGAGACCACCAATTGAATACTTACGTCAATATCTTGCACAATGGACGAGTAACAAGATTTTATATGATATTCGAAAACAATTATATAATCATTTGCAAGCTTTAAGTGCTAGATTTTATGCGAACAATCAGGTAGGGCAAGTTATTTCAAGAGTGATAAATGACGTAGAACAAACTAAAGATTTTATTTTAACCGGTTTAATGAACATATGGTTAGATTGTATAACAATTGTCATTGCACTATCCATCATGTTTTTCCTAGATGTTAAGTTAACTTTCGCAGCTATATTCATCTTTCCATTCTATATTTTGACAGTGTATTTCTTCTTCGGTCGTTTAAGAAAATTGACTCGTAAACGTTCGCAAGCTTTAGCTGAAGTACAGGGCTTTTTACATGAACGTGTACAAGGTATGTCCGTCATTAAAAGTTTTGCGATAGAAGATAATGAAGCTAAAAACTTTGATCATAAAAACCAACATTTCTTAAATCGAGCATTTCAACATACGTCATGGAATGCCTACTCATTTGCAGCAATTAATACTGTGACAGATTTAGGACCAATTATCGTCATTGGCTTCGGTGCCTATTTAGCCATTAATGGTTCAATCACTGTTGGTACACTTGCTGCATTTGTAGGATACTTGGAACAATTATTCGGACCACTGAGAAGATTGGTTTCTTCTTTTACGACACTAACTCAAAGTTTTGCATCAATGGATAGAGTATTCCAATTGATGGATGAAGATTATGATATAAAAAATGGTATTGGCGCTCAACCTATTGAAATTAAACAAGGACATATTGAGTTGAAGAATGTAAGTTTTAAATACAATGAAGATGAATCAACTATACTAAAAGATATAAATCTTAATATTAATAAAGGTGATACAGTAGCTTTTGTTGGTATGAGTGGTGGTGGTAAGTCAACCTTAATTAACTTGATACCTCGCTTCTATGATGTGTCTGAAGGTGAAATATTAATAGATGATTATAATGTTAAAGATTTTCTTACTGGTAGTTTAAGAAATCAAATTGGTCTAGTCCAACAAGATAATATTCTTTTCTCAGATACAGTGAGAGAAAATATCTTACTAGGTCGCCCAGATGCTACTGAAGAAGAAGTTATTGAAGCGGCTAAAATGGCAAATGCGCATGAATTTATAATGAATCTTCATGATGGCTATGATACTGAAGTAGGGGAGCGAGGCGTAAAATTATCTGGTGGTCAAAAACAACGTCTCTCAATTGCAAGAATCTTTTTAAATAATCCACCAATTTTAATTTTAGATGAAGCCACATCAGCATTAGATTTAGAAAGCGAAGCAATTATACAGGAAGCATTAGATGTATTAAGTAAAGACAGAACTACACTCATTGTTGCGCATAGACTATCAACAATTACACATGCAGATAAAATAATTGTAATGCAAAACGGTGAAATAGTAGAAACAGGAACGCACAAAGAGTTGATTGAAAAACAAGGTGCTTATGAGCATTTATATAGTATACAAAATTTATAGTAAAAAAATGAGAGTCCGGGACATAAAGTTCTTGGATAAGTGAAAAAAAGACAATTTCTATTGAAATAATATAGAAATTGTCTTTTT
>NZ_JBXARC010000038.1:0-8100 GCF_058807855.1 Staphylococcus sp. GW821-FHT11H10
AGCGAAGTGGCTAAACGCGGCGGACTGTAAATCCGCTCCTTCGGGTTCGGCAGTTCGAATCTGCCCCCCTCCACCATTCTAATGGGCTATAGCCAAGCGGTAAGGCAACGGACTTTGACTCCGTCACGCGCTGGTTCGAATCCAGCTAGCCCAGCCATTAGAGCCATTAGCTCAGTTGGTAGAGCATCTGACTTTTAATCAGAGGGTCAGAGGTTCGAATCCTCTATGGCTCACTTATTAGCACTCCTGTATAGGAGTGCTTTTTTTTATAAAATTAAATAAAGGTATTATAGAGTTTATCTATTTAAAGATTGATTATATTGGAAATAAACCATTAATCAATTGCTGATTAATTGATTAATCTACTTTTTTTATACAATTTATTTGTTCATATGACAGTTGTAATTATCATTGGTATAATTATGACTATGGAAAATATATTCGGAGGAGATGCTATGGATTTTTCCAACTTTTTTGATAATCTTAGTACATTAAAAATTGTAACGAGTGTGCTGGATTTACTTATAGTATGGTATGTCCTTTATCTTCTCATAACTGTATTTAAAGGAACCAAAGCAATTCAATTACTTAAAGGTATTCTTTTTATTGTAATTGGTCAACAAGTGAGTAAAATTCTAAATTTAACTGCTACATCTAAACTTTTTGATATTGTAATTCAATGGGGTGTTCTTGCGCTTATTGTTATTTTCCAACCCGAAATAAGAAGAGCATTGGAGCAGTTAGGTCGTGGAAGCTTATTTAAACGTTATACTAATACATACAGTCATGATGAAGAAAAGTTAATTGAAGCAGTATCAAAAGCTGTTCAATATATGGCTAAAAGACGTATTGGTGCTTTGATCGTTTTTGAAAAGGAAACGGGATTACAAGATTATATTGAAACGGGTATAGCGATGAATTCTGAAATATCTCAAGAATTATTAATTAATGTATTTATACCAAATACGCCACTACATGATGGTGCAATGATTGTTCAAAATTCTAAGATTGCTAGTGCAGCTAGTTACTTGCCCTTATCAGATAGTGCTAAAATTTCTAAAAGTCTAGGAACTAGACATAGAGCTGCAGTGGGTATCTCTGAAGTTTCAGATGCATTTACAATTGTTGTTTCAGAGGAAACAGGTTCAATATCTGTAACTTTTGATGGTAAATTACGTAGAGATATCTCAACTGAGGTATTTGAAGAATTATTAGCCGAACATTGGTTTGGCACACGCTTTCAAAAGAAAGGTGTGAAATAAGATGCTAGAGAGTAAATGGGGTCTCAGATTTATTGCTTTACTATTGGCAATCTTTTTCTATTTATCAGTTAATAATGTATTTGGAAATATTTTTAGTAATGATAATTTATCACAAAATTCATCTAAAACAATTGAAGATGTACCTGTTGAGATAATTTATAATTCCAAAGATTTACATGTAACTAAAGCTCCTGAGACTGTTAATGTAACTGTTTCAGGTCCACAATCTAAATTATTAAAAATCGAAAACACCGATGATATCAAAGTTGCAGTGGATTTATCCAACGCTAAAGCCGGAAAATACAAAGAAGACTATATCGTTAAAGGCTTAAGTAATGATATCAATTACAATGTTAAACCTAAGCAAGCTTATGTTACTTTGGAAAATAAAGAAACTAAAACGATGCATGTTCAAGCAGATATAGGGAAAGATGATATAGACCCAAACTATAAAGTGAAAGATAGTTCTGTTGAGCCTAATTCAGTCAAAGTAACTGGAGGACGAGAACAACTTAAGAAAATCGCATATTTAAAAGCTACTTATAAAGAGGCTAACAAATTAAGTCAAGATACTTCTGATGTAGCAGATGTCACTGCTTTTGATAAATCATTAAATAAATTAGATGTTAATATACAGCCTAATCAAGTCAAATTAAATGTTAAACTTCAAGAATATAGCAAGAAGGTTAAAGTTAAAATTAATAAAAAAGGCCGTTTACCTGATGGTGCTAGCTTGGATGATATAACACTAGATGAGAATGAGATAGAGATTTATGGTAACAGAGATGATTTACAAGATATTAATGAGATAGAGGCAAATGTTGATTTGAATAATATAACTGAATCTACAGATCAGAATGTTCAATTAAAATTACCAGACAAAGTAAAAAAGTCTGATCCAGATGAAATAACAGCACATATTAGCTTAAAATAACAAAATTAAAAAGGAGTATTAAAGATGGTAAAATATTTTGGTACTGATGGAGTAAGAGGAATAGCCAATAAAGAGTTAACACCTGAATTAGCATTTAAGTTGGGGCGTTATGGCGGTTATGTATTAGCACATAATGAAGGTGCTGACAGACCAAAAGTTTTAGTTGGTAGAGATACACGTGTGTCAGGTGAAATGCTTGAATCTGCTTTGATTTCAGGATTAGCTTCAATTGGAGCTGAAGTTATGAGATTGGGTGTAATATCTACACCTGGAGTAGCTTACCTTACTAGAGAAATGGGAGCTGAATTAGGAGTAATGATTTCAGCTTCGCACAATCCAGTGGCTGATAATGGAATTAAGTTCTTCGGTGCAGATGGTTTTAAATTATCTGATGCTCAAGAGGAGGAAATTGAAACATTATTAGATCAAGATAATCCTGATTTACCAAGACCGGTAGGAACAGATATTGTACATTTTTCTGATTACTTCGAAGGTGCTCAGAAATATTTAAGCTACTTAAAATCAACTATTGATGTTAATTTAGAAGGATTAAAAATCACACTTGATGGTGCGAATGGTTCTACATCAGCACTAGCACCTTTCTTATTTGGAGATTTAGAAGCTGATACTGAAACAATTGGCTGCAGCCCAGATGGTTATAATATTAATGATAATTGTGGGTCAACTCATCCTGAATTATTAGCTGAAAAGGTTCTTGAAACTGAAAGCGACTTTGGTTTAGCATTTGATGGCGATGGTGACCGATTAATTGCTGTTGATGAAAAAGGTAATATTATTGATGGTGACCAAATCATGTTTGTTATTGGTCAAGAAATGCATAAAAACCAAGAATTAAACAACGATATGATTGTTTCTACTGTTATGAGTAATTTAGGCTTCTATAAAGCTTTAGAAAACGAAGGTATCAAATCTAATAAAACAAAAGTTGGAGATAGATACGTAGTAGAAGAAATGAGAAAAGGTAACTACAACCTTGGTGGTGAGCAATCTGGACATATTGTTATGATGGATTACAATACTACAGGAGATGGCTTATTAACTGGTGTTCAATTAGCTGCTGTTATTAAAATGAGTGGTAAACCTTTAAGTGAGTTAGCTGCTCAAATGAAAAAATATCCGCAATCTCTAATTAACGTTAAAGTTACAGATAAGCATCATGTAGAAGATAATGAAGATGTTAAAAAAGTGATGGATGAAGTAGAGACTGAAATGAATGGTGAAGGCAGAATTTTAGTTAGACCTTCAGGTACAGAACCATTAGTTCGTGTAATGGTCGAGGCTTCAACTGATGAAGATGCGCAACGTTTTGCACAGCGAATTGCTGATGAAGTTCAATCTAAAATGGGCTTAGAGTAACCAATTTAATAAAACAATTTTCGTTTTCCTTCAAAGTTTACATTTAATGTGTAGCTTTGGAGTTTTTTTAATATTAATTAGCGGCTTTCATTAAAGCGCTTTCATTTAATTGGTTGCAATATTGTTTGGTAATAATTTAATAATTAGAAACAATTATTATGTATTTTAGAAGATTACAAAAGATATTTATTTTAAATTTTTACTAAAAAGGTCGGAAATTGTTTGCATTCATTTATCTGAAAAGTGTAAAATAAATAATATTGGAAGGAGGATAGTTCTAAATAAATTATAAAGCGCCAGGGCAAAATATAAGTGTACCTATAATCAAAAGTTAAATATGAGAGCTTTTGTAGGGCAATTTATTTCTTTGCAGACGAGGAGAATAGTCATCGAAAATATCGGCGGATGCTATTCCGGATGAGGCTCATTCGTTAGCTTATTATTTAAAACATTTAGGTAACTAAATGCACAAAAATAATAAGAATGCCTAAAATTTATAAAATCTTAGAAATATAATATGGCTTTAATGGGTAAATATAATAAAGATAAAACATTAATAATTAATAGGATTGTTAATAAAATTACTAATGTTTAAAAACACTTTACCTTTTTAAATTTTATATAACAGATAAAATTTTCAAGCTATATTTAACGGAGGAAAAATTTATGTGCGGAATTGTAGGATATATTGGATATGATAATGCAAAAGAATTGTTATTATCAGGATTAGAAAAATTAGAATATAGAGGATATGACTCAGCTGGTATTGCAGTTGCAAACGATAATGGTACAACTGTTTTTAAAGAAAAAGGTCGTATTGCAGAATTAAGAAAAGTTGCTGACAACAATGACACTGATGGTCACGTTGGTATCGGTCACACACGTTGGGCTACACACGGTGTACCAAGTACAGTGAATTCACATCCTCATCAATCTAATAATGAACGTTTTACATTAGTTCATAATGGTGTAATTGAAAATTATGAAGAATTAAAAAGTGAATATTTATCAGATGTAACATTCCAATCTGAGACAGATACAGAAGTTATTGTTCAATTAGTTGAACATTTCTCGAACAAAGGTTTAGAAACTGAAGAAGCTTTCTCTAAAGTTGTTTCTTTATTACACGGTTCATATGCATTAGGCTTACTTGATAATCAAGATAGCGACACAATCTATGTAGCTAAAAACAAATCACCTTTATTAGTTGGAGTTGGAGAAGGGTTCAATGTCATTGCGTCTGACGCATTAGCTATGATTAAAGTAACAAACGAATATAAAGAAATTCATGATCATGAAATTGTTATTGTTAAAAAAGACAGTGTAACTATTAAAGACCTTGATGGCAATGTACAAGATCGAGACACTTATACTGCTCAAATTGATGCTTCAGATGCTGAAAAAGGTATCTATGATCACTACATGCTTAAAGAAATTAATGAACAACCAGCAGTTATGCGTCGTATTATTCAAGAGTATGAAGATGAAAAAGGCGACCTAAAAATTGATCCTGAAATTGTTAAAGATGTTGCAGCTGCAGATCGTATATATATCATCGCAGCAGGAACAAGTTATCATGCAGGTTTAGTTGGTAAAGAATACTTAGAAAAATGGGCTGGTGTACCTACTGAAGTACATGTAGCTTCTGAATTTGTTTATAACATGCCACTATTATCTGAAAAGCCATTATTCATCTATATTTCTCAATCAGGTGAAACTGCTGATAGCCGTGCAGTGTTAGTTGAAACTAACAAATTAGGTTACAAATCATTAACAGTTACAAATGTGGCTGGTTCAACATTATCACGTGAAGCAGATCATACATTGTTATTACATGCTGGTCCTGAAATTGCAGTTGCTTCAACAAAAGCATATACAGCTCAAATTGCTGTTTTATCAATCTTATCTCAAGTTGTAGCTAAAGCACACGGTCGAGATAATGATATTGATTTATTGAGAGAATTAGCTAAAGTAACAACTGCAATTGAAACAATTGTAGATGATACTCCAGTAATGGAACAAATTGCTAAGGATTTCTTAGAAACAACGCGTAATGCATTCTTCATTGGTCGTACAATGGACTATAATGTAAGTCTTGAAGGTTCATTAAAATTAAAAGAAATTTCATATATTCAAGCTGAAGGATTCGCTGGTGGAGAACTTAAACACGGTACAATTGCATTAATTGAAGACGGCACACCTGTAATCGCATTATCTACACAAGAAAAGGTTAACTTATCTATTCGTGGTAATGTCAAAGAGGTAGTAGCACGTGGAGCAAAACCATGTATTATCTCTATGGAAGGTTTAGAAAAAGAGGGAGATACTTATGTAATTCCACATGTACATGAGTTATTAACTCCGCTTGTATCTGTAGTTACATTACAATTAATTGCTTACTATGCAGCGCTACACAGAGGATTAGACGTAGATAAACCTCGTAACTTAGCTAAATCAGTTACAGTTGAATAGTTCGTCTAAATTTTTAGACGGGGTAAAATTTAATAAGGTTAGATAACATTGAAATTGAAGTGGCTAACTTAAATGTGAAAGCGTTAATAACAAGCTTTTCTCTAATATAGTTACCCTAGTGGGAGCAAGATATTAAATTCATTAAGAATTTGACCTTGCTCTTTTTTTATTTGTAATACTAACTTATAAAATATACAATCTGTTATTTTGAAAATTTATCTGAATTATCTTACAATTATTGTATTGTGAGGTGATACTATGCTAATTTCAATGAATAAAGTACATCGATATAGAAGAGGTAAGCATATATTAAATGGTATTGATTGGAATATTAAAAAAGGGGATAAATGGGTATTATATGGTTTAAATGGTGCTGGAAAAACAACTTTATTAAATATTCTGAACGCTTATGATTCAATTACAAGTGGCAACATAGTCCTTTTTGGTATGACACCTGGAATGGTTGGATATTCAGCAGATAATGTGAGACAACATATAGGTTTCATTTCAAACAAGCTCACTAATCAATTTCAAGATGGCGAGCATGTAATAGGTGTAGTATTAAGTGGCTATTTTAAATCTATTGGCCTATACAAAACATTCAATCATCAACAATTGATAGAGGCGCAGAAGCTATTAAAATTAGTTGGTATGGCAGAATTTGAGAATGAATACCTCGGTTATTTATCAACTGGACAACAACAAAGGGTTATGATTGCACGTGCGCTTATAAGTAATCCAGAATTATTGATTTTAGATGAGCCAGCTTCGGGCTTAGATTTTTTAGCGCGTGAAACACTATTGGAAGTATTAGAAACTTTATCACATGAGCGACCTGAAATTACTATCATTTATGTGACACACTTCATTGAAGAAATCATACCAATATTTGATAAAATTTTTATTTTAAGTAAAGGCGTGAATTTCGCACAAGGAAATATTGATGATGTTTTAACTAGTAAGACGATGTCATCTCTTTTCAATAGAAATGTAGAAGTTATGAATTATAAAAATCGATTTTCTTTACACCTGATAGGGTAATCTCGTTGCACAATTCATCAAATAATGCCACAATTTTAAGAAAGACACGTAAAGGAGAAGGCTACATGACATTGAATAATATCAAAGCGATTTTTCTAGATATGGATGGAACAATTTTACATGAGGATAATAAAGCTTCAATTAAAACAAAATCAGTTATTGATGAATTACGAGAAAAGGGATATAAGATATTTTTAGCAACTGGTCGCTCATATACAGAGATTGATCAACTTGTACCTCCTCAATTTGAAGTTGATGGAATCATCAGTTCTAATGGTACGAGTGGAGAAGTAAACGATGATAATCTTTTCATGCATAGTTTATCGAGTGAAAGTGTTAAACGAATCGTATCTTTAGCACAACAGCAAGAAATATATTATGAAGTTTTCCCATTTAATGGATCAAGAATTGCGCTAAATGAAGATAAAGCATGGATGCAAGAGATGATTAAAGGTGATACGCCTCCAAATCATGTAAGCGAAAGTGAATGGAAATCAAGATTAGATGCAATGTCTGGTAAGATTGATTGGAAAGAGGACATACCTGAAGATGACTATGCTAAAATATATTTATTTACGCCAAACTTAGAAAAAATAACAACTTTTAGAGATGAACTTATTCAAAATCAAGTGCTTTTAAACATTAGTGTTTCTAATTCATCAAGATTTAACGCTGAAACTATGGCATATCATACCGATAAAGGAACGGGTATTAAAGAAATGATAGAACACTTTAATATTAAACAAGAAGACACGCTTGTAATAGGGGATAGTGATAATGATAGAGCTATGTTTGCATTTGGTGGTTATAGCGTCGCAATGAAAAATGCACGACAAGAAATACAGGAAATTACTAATGAAGTGACACAATTCACTAATGAAGAAGATGGTGCTGCATTATTCTTAGAAAGCAAATTCCTAAAATAAAATTGTTGAACATAAAAGAGTCTGGGACATAAACCCTAGAGAAATAGCCAGTAAATGAGTTTTAACAAATTCATTTACTGGCTTCTTT
>NZ_JBXARC010000039.1:0-7624 GCF_058807855.1 Staphylococcus sp. GW821-FHT11H10
AAGACAATTTCTATATTATTTCAATAGAAATTGTCTTTTTTTCACTTATCCAAGAACTTTATGTCCCGGACTCTTTTAAGTAAATTATTTAACAGCATCTTTTAATGCTTTACCAGCTTTAAATGCTGGAACTTTACTTGCAGGAATTTCAATTTCTTTACCTGTTTGAGGGTTACGACCTTTACGTGCAGCACGTTCACGAACCTCAAAGTTTCCGAAACCAATTAATTGAACTTTTTCACCTTTAGAAAGTGATTGTTGGATTGATTCGAAAACAGCATCTACAGCTGAACCAGCTTCTTTTTTAGTTAAATCAGCTTGTTCTGCAACTGCATTAATTAAATCAGTTTTATTCATTACGAGTTCACCTCCAGATGAATGATAATGATATCTTTATATCATTATGCTATGACTTTAACACAACAATTAATGTTACCGCAATAATTTATGCACTTAAAACACTGAAATATCAGTATTTTATGTACAAATCTGCGAAAAATTTTTGATAATGAGTAATATTACACTTTATTCAGATTTTTTATCTCTTCCCATTAAATCTTTAACACTGTCTTTAACCGGATTATCTTCGAATAAAACCTTGTAAAGTGCATTAGTTATAGGCATATCAACATTTTGTTGTTTAGCTAAATGGTATACAGAATTAGTAGTATAAATCCCTTCTACTACCATATTCATTTCATTTAAAGCTTCATCCATTGTTTGGCCTTGTCCTAATTTAAATCCTAAAGTGTAATTACGTGAATGCGTTGATGTACAAGTAACAATTAGATCTCCAATACCACCAAGACCTAAAAATGTCATTGGATCAGCACCTAATTTTTCACCTAATCGGCTTATTTCAGCTAAACCTCGTGTCATTAAAGCAGCTTTAGCATTATCACCATAGCCCATGCCTGCTACAATACCACTTGCAACTGCAATTATATTTTTTAATGCTCCTCCTAGTTCAACACCGACTAAATCATTATTAGTGTATACACGTAAATAATCATTCATAAATAAATCTTGAATCAGTTTACTAACTTTTTCATCTTTTGATGATGCGGCGACTGTAGTTGGTTGTTTAATCACTACTTCTTCTGCGTGACTAGGACCTGATAAAACCCCGATACCACCATTGTGATCTTCTGAAATTGAATCTTCAATCATTTCTGAAACACGTTTGAATGTATCATTTTCTATACCTTTTGCAACATGAATAAAAGTTTTCTTAGAATCAATTAAACTATCAATTTCACTTGTAACTTCACGCATTGCTTTAGTTGGTAGAGCCATTAAATATATATCAGTAAAATTCGCGGCTTCTTTAATATCACTAGTTGCTTTAATTCTACTATCTAAAACGACATCTTTTAAATAACGTTTATTTTGATGGTGATCATTTAATTCTTTCACACTATCTTCATTTTTTCCCCACATTAAAACAGTATGTCCATTTTCAGCTAATACATTAGCTAATGCAGTACCAAAACTTCCCATACCAAAAACAGTAATTTTAGTCATAGTTTTAACTCCTTCTTAGTTTCTTCTTCTTGGAATGATGTGAATAGGTGTTCCTTCAAAACCAAATGCATGACGGATTTGATTTTCAAGGTAACGTTTGTAAGAAAAATGCATTAGTTCGACATCATTAACGAATACAACAAATGTTGGAGGCTCGTTAGCTACTTGAGTAGTATAGAATACATTTAAACGACGGCCTTTATCTGTTGGAGTAGGATTCATAGATATAGCATCAGTGACAACTTCATTTAAAGTAGAACTTTGAACACGTTTTTTATGGTTTTCGCTTGCTTCATTAATATATGGGAATAGCGTGCGTAAACGAGTGCCTTCCTTAGCAGAAACAAAAGCAATTTGAGCATAATCTAAAAATTGGAATTGATTTCTGACATCATCAGCAAATTTCTTCATTGTGTTACTATCTTTGTCAACTGTGTCCCATTTATTCACTACAATGACAACTGCTTTACCTTCTTCGTGAGCATATCCTGCAACACGTTTATCTTGCTCGATTATACCTTCCTCAGCATCGATTACAATCAAGACTACATTAGATCGCTCAATTGCTTTAAGTGCACGTAGTACTGAATATTTTTCAGTTGATTCGTACACTTTTCCTTTTTTACGCATACCTGCTGTATCTATTAAAACATAATCTTGTCCATCATAACTGTATTCGGTATCTACAGCATCTCTAGTAGTTCCGGCAACATTTGATACAATAACACGATCTTCACCAAGAATTGCATTTACTAAACTAGATTTTCCTACATTAGGGCGACCGATTATTGATAGCCTTATAGTATCTTCATCATATGAATCTTCAGTTTCTTCGTCAAAGTGCTTAACTACCTCATCTAATAGATCCCCTAAACCTAAGCCGTGTGATCCTGATATTGGATATGGATCTCCAAAACCTAATGGGTAAAAGTCAAAAATGTCATTTCTCATCTCAGGGTTATCTACTTTATTAACAGCCAATACAACAGGCTTTTTAGATTTATATAGCATCTGTGCAACCATTTCATCACTTTGGGTTAAACCTTCTCGAACATTAACCATAAAGATAATGACATCTGCTTCATCAATTGCGATTTCAGCTTGTGCTCTTATTTGGGTTTGAAATGGAGCATCTCCTATTTCTATTCCACCAGTATCAATAATATTAAATTCATGTGTTAACCATTCGCCTGATGAATAAATTCTATCACGTGTAACACCAGGTGTGTCTTCGACAATTGAAACACGTTCACCTACTACTCTATTAAATATTGTAGATTTCCCTACATTAGGCCTACCTACAATAGCTACAATAGGTTTCGTCATAAGCTAACTTCCTCTCTTTCTAAAATCTCTATAATTTTATCATATGACCTACTTATTTCAAACAAAGTATGTAAGTTAAGCAAAAATATGGTTTTTAAAACAATAAATCTCGCTACATTTCATAATTTAATTACCATTATGATCCATTAAATTGTGAGAAAATGAAAATTCCCAATTAAAGTCTTAAACTTTAATTGGGAATGAGTTTGTATGATAACTTGAGATTAAAATTTTAAGTCTTTAAATTTATCGCCAAAGACATCACCTAATGTTGGATTGTCTTCAATTGAATCATTACTTAAATAAGATTGAGTTGTAGCATCATCGCTCTCAACAACGTCTTCTTTAGGTAATGTAGCTTTAATTGAAAGTGAGATACGTTCATTTTCTTCATCTATACCTAAAATTTTAACATTAACTTGTTGTCCTGGCTCAAGTTTTTCACCTGGTGTGCCAATATGTTCATGAGCAATTTCTGAAATATGCACTAAACCTTGAACACCTGGAGCAATTTCAACGAAAGCACCGAAGTTAGCTAAACGCACAACTTTACCTTCAATAACATCATCTTCATGAAATTGTCCTTTAATGCTTTCAAATGGTGTAGGTAAAGTATCTTTGATAGAAAGTGAAATACGTTCAGCATCTTTTTCTACAGACTTAACTTTTACATCTACCTCTTGACCTACAGAAACTACATCTTCTGGAGAATCAACATGTTCATGTGATAATTCAGAAACGTGGACTAAACCATCTACGCCACCGATATCAACAAAAGCACCAAAGTTAGTTAGACGAGCAACTTTACCTTTAATAACATCACCAGCATTAAGTGATTCTAATAAAGAAGCTTTTTTCACATCATTTTCAGCTTGCTCTACTGCTTTACGGCTTAAAATGACTCTATTATTTTCAGGATCTAATTCTTCTACTTTAATGCGAATAGTTTGTCCATCGAATACAGAGAAATCTTCAATGAAATCAGTTGAAATTAGTGAAGCTGGTACAAAACCGCGTTGACCTACATCTACAACCAGGCCACCTTTAACTACTTCTGTAACTTTAGCCTCAATAATTTCGTCATTATCAAGTTTTTCTTGTAAATATTCATATGATTTTTCAGTTTCAAGTTGACGTTTTGAAAGAATATACACACCTGAGTCATTTTCTTCATCAACTTCGATTTTAGTAACATATGCTTCAATTTCATCACCTTGTTTAACTACCTCACTTGGGTTCTCAATATGATGAGTTGAAAGTTGGCTAATTGGAATGATTCCATTGAATTTGCCACCATTAATATGAACTACGACTTGTTTGTCTTCAACTTGTTGAACCTCACCAGTGACTTTGTCACCTTCTTTAATATCATTAATCATTGATTCATTGAATTCTTCAGTCATCTTGTTTGCCTCCTTATACACTACATACATATAACATCTTATAAACCAGTAGAATTGTCAAGAAATTCCCCTTTAGTTTCATAAGTTCTTAAAAAATTATCAATTATTAAAATTATAAAATGAAAATTTAACTAATTTATAACTTTTGAAAATTTATAATTTTTATACGAACTAAATATATGTTATACGATTAAAAAAGTGCTTAATAGTTACCACTTTTAATTATATAGAATAAAAATAGCTATTTAAAATAATTCGCACTTTAAACTTAGTTAAATACGAATCACTCTAAATAGCTGTCCTTATTTGTCTAAATATTGTTAACCAAAGTCATTATTTCTTCAGTTACTTCTTCAATCGTTTTACCAGTTGTATCCACTGTGACGGCGTCATCAGCTTTTTTTAAAGGTGAAATGTCCCGATTCATATCGTAATGATCTCTTTCTTCTATTTCTTTTTTTAATTGTGATAATGTTGATGGGATACCTCGTTGTTCATTTTCTTTTTGACGTCTTTCAGCTCTTTCTTCAACTGAAGCGATCATAAACACTTTTAATTCTGCATCTGGTAATACTACTGTGCCAATATCTCGGCCATCCATAACAATTCCTTTTTTAGCTGCTAGATCTTTCTGCTTTTCAACTGCAAATGTTCTAACAGGTTCTTTAGAAGCAACATAAGATACATTTTGAGTTACATCATTTTCTCTTAAAAAATCAGTGACGTCTTGATTATCTAATAAAATTCGTTGTCCTTTACTTTTGTCATAGGTTAATTCCAACGTCGTTTGATTAACGAGTGTTTTAAAATCCTCTGGTTTGTCATTTTGAAGATATTTATAAGTAATCGCACGGTACATTGCACCTGTATCAACGTAAATCATAGACAATTTACTAGCTACTTGTCGTGCAATAGTACTTTTACCTGCAGCTGCAGGACCATCCAAGGCAATATTTATTAAGTCCATATTATTTATCCTTCCTTGTTGTTTTATTTGTATTATTTTATCATAAATATGTAAATTAAAAATAGGAGGAACGAAATGAAAAGATTATTAGTTATACATACTGGTGGCACAATAAGTATGTCGCAAAACCAATTTAGTCAGGTAGTAACAAATGATGTAAATCCAATATCTCTTCATAGAGACATTATTGGCCAATACGCTAATGTTGATGAAATTCATCCATTTAATATTCCGTCTCCTCATATAACGATTCAAAATGTCGAGAAGTTGAGAAATATAATTATTGAAGCTAATAAGACAGGTAAATATGATGGTTTTGTAGTTACACATGGTACTGATACTCTTGAAGAGACCGCATACCTTTTAGATTTATTATTAGACATTAGATGTCCTGTGGTTATAACTGGTGCAATGAGATCTTCTAATGAAATTGGTTCCGATGGATTATATAATTTCATTTCATCAATTCGTGTAGCCTCTTCTAGTGATGCAAATGACAAAGGCGTTATGGTCGTATTCAATGATGAAATACATACTGCTAGAAATGTAACGAAGACGCATACTTCTAATATCAATACCTTCCAAAGTCCAAATCAAGGACCATTAGGAATATTAACTAAAGATAATGTTCAATTCTATAATCAACCTTATAAACAACAGTCATTTAAAATAATAAATTATCAGTTGAAAGTACCATTGATAAAAGCTTATATGGGCATGGAAAGTGACATATTTAATTTTTATGCGCAACAAAACGTAGATGGTATCGTCATTGAAGCTTTAGGCCAAGGAAATTTACCTCCAAGTTGCTTGAAAGGTGTCCAAACTTGTTTAGATAATAATATACCTATTGTGTTAGTTTCTAGATCTTTTAATGGGATTGTAAGTCCAGTATATGCCTATGAAGGTGGTGGCTTTCAATTAGCGAATAAAGGTTTAATATTTTCAAATGGATTAAATGGTCCTAAAGCAAGACTTAAGTTACTAATTGGCCTAAGTAATCAACTCAATATTGTCGAATTAAAAAATTATTTTGAAAAACAAAATTAATTACAAGATTTTAGAAAAATAATGTAATTTAATTGGTTTTGCTTGAGAAGTTACTACTTAGTAATCTTTTTGAATCATCTTAATTTATCTTCATAAGGATGATAAGAGCTGAGAAGACACTAATGTTGCGTCGTTCTCAGCTCTTATTAACTATACCGCTGTTTTATACTTCTGTCCTTAACTTTCAAGTGGTGTTTGCTTTTTGCTTAAAATACTTTGAGTAATAATTCCGCCATGATATTTACCATTTTCAATAAAGATTGCATTATTATCATTACCTGCAGCAATTACGCCAGCAATATAGCAATTCTCAACATTTGTCTCAAAAGTTTCTTTGTTATGAACTGGAGCAGTTCCATATTCATTTGTATTAATTTCAATTCCAATAGATTCTAAGAAGTCGTAATCAGGGTGATACCCTATCATTGCAAATACATGATCATTAGGTATCTCTGTAACTTTACCGTTCTTTTCATAAATCACGCTATTCTCTGTTATTTCAGTAACGTTCGCATTGAACTCCATAGTGATTTTTTCATGATTGACTAATGATTCAAAATTTGGCAATATCCATGGTTTAATGGCAGCTGAATATCGATCACCTCTGTATAGTACAGTTACATTTGCACCAGCTTTTTCTAATTCTAATGCAGCGTCAACAGCAGAATTTTTACCACCTATGACAGTAACATCTAAATTAAAAAACGGGTGTGCTTCTTTAAAATAATGTTGTACTTTAGGAAGTTCTGCTCCTTTAACCTCTAACTTATTATGTTGACCATAATAACCGGTTGCAACAGTTAAAAATTTACACTCATAAACATCTTTAGTAGTTGTTATAGTGAATTTATTGTCAATTTTTTTAACAGTGAGTACTTCTTCAAATGCACGAACATTTAACTGATGATGTTTAACAACTTCTCTATAATATACTAGTGCTTGATTTCGTCGAGGTTTACTTTCTTCGACGATAAAAGGAATATCACCGATACTTAATTTATCACTAGATGAGAAAAATGTTTGGTGTGTTGGATATTTATATATAGCATCTACAACATTCCCTTTTTCGATGACTAATGTATCAATACCCTTTCTTTTTTGTTCAATAGCAGCACTTAAACCGCATGGGCCTCCGCCGATAATAATACTTTCTATGCTTTGCATGTCATTGGCCTCCTTTAATCACCCATATATTATAGCAGTTGTTTCGCTATTTCTAAATAGAATAGCACTCACAATATTTATATAAAATTAAAATTATATGTGCATTGAAACATAGAGTCCGGGACATAAAGTTCTTGGATAAGTGAAAAAAAGACAATTTCTATTGAAATAATATAGAAATTGTCTTTTT
>NZ_JBXARC010000040.1:0-6856 GCF_058807855.1 Staphylococcus sp. GW821-FHT11H10
TAAATAAAGAAGCCAGTAAATGAATTTGTTAAAACTCATTTACTGGCTATTTCTCTAGGGTTTATGTCCCAGACTCTCAATATTAGGACTCATCAGTCCGATTTGACATAGAGCCTGTTAAGAAAAGCATTGAGTATTTCTAAATTTAGAGATATTCAATGCTTTTTAATATTTAAAATTTTCCATGAAACAAATAATAGTATGAAATTACACAATTAAATATGAAAAACTTAAATTAATATTTAATATTATTTGTTATGATATATGCATACATATACATAATCTAGAAAGGAATGTGTGAACGTGTTAAATAAAAAGTTATGGATATTACTTAGTTTAGTCATGTTGATTCTTGTCGCTTGTGGACAAAACGATCAACATAAACAAGAAGATAAACAAAGTAATCAATCTGATTCCAACTCGAAAGAGCATTCATACAAACGTATCGTGTCGCTTATGCCAAGTAATACGGAAATTCTTTATGAATTAGGTCTCGGAAAAGATATTGTGGGTGTTTCTACAGTGGACGATTACCCTAAAGATGTTAAAAAAGAGAAAAAACAATTTGATACAATGAATTTAAATAAAGAAGCATTATTAAAAGTCAAACCCGATTTAATTTTAGCGCATGAATCTCAAAAAGGAACGTCAAAGAAAGTATTAGATAGTCTTGAAAAAAATGGCGTAAAAGTAGTTTATGTGAAAGATGCACAATCATTGGATCAAACGTATGAAACTTTTAAACAAATAGGTAAAGTAACAGGACGAGAACATGAAGCTAACGAACTTGTTGATGAGACGAAGCACAATGTTGAAAAAGTAATAAAGTCGGTGCCAAGACATCATAGATCACAATCTGTTTTTATGGAAGTATCTTCTAAACCTGAAATATATACAGCAGGCAAACATACATTTTTTGATGACATGTTAGCCCAATTAGATGCTAAAAATAGCTTTTCAAATATAGAAGGTTGGAAACCAGTGGATAAAGAAAGTATCATTAAAAAGAATCCAGATATCCTCATTTCTACAGAAGGACTATCTAAATCAGATTACTATAAAGTGATTAAAAAACGTGATGGTTTCCGTCAAATTAAAGCTGTGAAAAATGGACGTATTGAAACAGTGAACGGTGACGAAATTTCACGTCCAGGCCCTCGTATTGATGAAGGTTTAAAACAATTAAGAGACGCTATTTATAAAAGATAAATTCATATGAATTAAATAGTTATTGTAAAAGTGAGATTAGTACAATTTTATATTGAAAGGTTACATTTCAAATCCCCTGTAGCTAACTGAACTGAGAAAGGCTTTAAATCAAGTTTTTCTCAGTTCTAATTATTTTTGTGACTATGCAACGGGAAATAGCAAAACGAATTATATTTAGAAGTGTTATAACTAAGGCAAGCTGAATCTACGAATTTAAAAGAATGCTGGCCCCAGTCCCATTCTTTTATATCATCAGTTATAATAGAAGAAATAATAGAAAGATTATTGATGAGTTGATAAAATGACAAGAAATATATATTTAACATTTCTAAGTTGGTGCATATGTTTAATCGGTGCTATAGGACTTTATTTACTATGGGACATGGGGAGTTTAACAGATTCATTTAATCAAATGATATTGCTCAAAGTTCGGTTGCCAAGAATTATTGAGGCCTTATTAACAGGAGCAATATTAACACTAGCAGGTCAGATGTTTCAGACTGTTTTAAATAATCCTCTAGCCGATAGTTTTACATTAGGACTGGCAAGTGGTGCTACATTCGGTTCTGGATTGGCGATATTTCTAGGATTATCTTTTATTTGGGTGCCCATCTTTTCAATTAGCGCTAGTTTAATCGCATTATTGATCGTCTTGATGATTGCTGCCAAAATCTCACGTGGTTATCCACTTAAAATTCTTATTATTACTGGTTTGATGATAGGTGCACTCTTTAATGCATTATTGTATATTCTAGTTTTAATTAAACCTAATAAGATGAACCAAATAGCTAACTACTTTTTCGGAGGATTTGCAGCGGCTGAAACGCGAGAGGTCATATACATCGGTCTAATAGCTATACCTATTATATTGATTCTATTTAGTATGGTACCAGCGATTAAGTTATTACAATTAGGTGAATTGAAGAGCCAGTCATTAGGTTTAAACGTCCAACAAGTCATGTTTTTGATACTCACACTAGCATCTATAATAACAGCAGTCGCGATAGCATATACAGGTATTATTGGTTTCATCGGCATGATAGTGCCTCAACTGATAAGACGCTATTATTGGAGATTTACTTTAGGCATTCAAATGATATTAAATATTTTAATCGGTGCTACAATGATGTTGATTGCAGATTGGATTGGAAGTGTATTGATTCATCCAGTGCAAATACCAGCTAGTATTATTTTGGCTTTAATAGGTACTCCAACATTGTTTTACATTTTGCTTAAGCAATCTAAAGATGTTTAAACATACATTTAACTGTATCGCATGGATGTTACGTTATTATTTTTATGGAAGACTTTTTGATAAAATGAGAATAATTAGAGAGTTAAGAGGGAATTGACAATGGACTTAAGTCATATAAAAGCAATCGTGTTTGATTTAGAAGGTACATTATTAGATAGAACAAAATCTCGAGATAAATTCATTGAGGAACAATATGAACGATTTCATGATTACTTCGTACATGTTCAATTAGCAGATTTTAAACAAAAATTTATAGAATTAGATGACGATGAAGATAATGATAAACCTGATTTATATAAAGCAATTATTAAGCAGTTCCATATTGATCGTCTAACATGGAAAGATTTATTTAATGATTTTGAAATGCATTTCTATCGTTACGTATTCCCTTATTATGACACGCTATATACTTTGGAGAAATTATCGCAAAATAATTATGTTTTAGGTGTTATCGCAAATGGTAAATCTAAAATTAAACAATTTCGTTTACATTCATTAGGATTAGGGCATGTAATCAACTATGTATCAACTTCTGAAACAGTAGGATTCCGTAAGCCTCATCCTAAAATATTTGAAGATATGATTAATCAATTAAATGTTCAACCAGAAGAGATAATGTATGTGGGCGATGACGCTTTAAATGATGTAGCACCAGCTCGCGCAATGGGCATGGTTAGTGTGTGGTTTAAACATGATGACGCTGAATTAGAACCTTTAGAAGAAGAGGTTGACTTTATTATTACTACAAGTGAAGAGTTATTATCAATATTACCGATTCATATTAAACAAGGAGGAGATTCATAAGATGGATTTATTTACTAGAAAAGGTGGTTTATCCTTACATTACAATACGATGGGTGAGGGATATCCTGTTGTCTTAGTACATACGGCATATGAAAATGCTTCTATATTTCAAAATTTAGCAAAAGAATTGGCAAAATCTTTTCAAGTAGTTTTACTAGATTTGAGAGGACATGGCTATTCAGATAAACCAAGACAAATTGATTTCAAAGAATTTGCCGATGATATCATACAATTACTAGATTATTTGTATATTGATGAATCAGCATTAATAGGTCATGAAATGGGTGCAGCCATAATTGCGGATTTGGCAGAACGATATCCTAATTATGTGTCATCCCTCATAATGGTAACACCAACATCTATTGAGGGTGAATTACCTGAAGAACGTTTATTCAGAAAATATTCACATAAAATTAGAAACTGGGATGACGAAAAACAAAATAAGTTTTTAGAAAAGCATCGTTATTATAAGCCGAGAAAAGTTGATAAGTTTTTAAAACATGTTGAGGATACGAACGTAATTTCTACAAAGGAGGAGACACAAGCGATTGAAGATGTGTTCAAAGAAACTGCGATTTCAAGCATATTTGAACATGTAACGAAACCGACGTTAATTATTGCGGGAGAACATGGTGAGCGTATTACAACACTTGAATCTAAAGAAGTAGCTGATTTAGTTAAAGAGTCACAATTTGATGTGTATGCTCAATCAAGTTTATATCCTTTTGAGGAAGAGAAAGATAAGTTTATTAAAGATGTAACACCATTTATTAAGAAATATATGCCTGAACACTAATTGTTGTTAGGATAACTTCAGTCGTCATCCTAATTTGTTACATAAAATAACTTAATTTGTAACATTTTTGTAATAATACTGTTATTTTAGTAATAAATGGGGTATACTATGAATAAGCACAAGACGAGAAATGAGATAAAGGAGAGAGTGCTTATGAAAAAATTAGTAGCGGCATTTATAGTCTCAGGACTAGTAATGACAGGAGTAGGCGTTAATCATGCTGAAGCAGCTAGCGGTAATACAATTCAAACAGTTCAACAATTAACTCAAGGTGAAAAATCATTAGAAAATATTACACTTGGCGAATCAATCAAAAATGTTTCAAACAAATATGGTACACCGATTTATTCTAAAAATCCAAGCAACAATGAAGGTTATTATGAGTATCGCACAAATAAAGGTTTATTAGTTGTAACTGCAGTAGGTAAAAAGAACCAAGGTTATGTTACAAGAGTTTCTATGACTTATAATGAAGCTAATGGCCCAACTTATAATCAAGTTAAGAAAAGTTTAGGCCAAAATGCAGTGGCACGAGTTCAATATAATAAAGTAAGTGGCAATTTTGGATATATTCAAAAAGGTAAAACAAGCTATCAATTTGGCTCAAATTCACCTCAAGATAAAAACTTAAAATTATATCGTATTGATCTTGCTAAATAATAAAAATAACAAATTTTATAATTCCATCACTAGGAGCATGACGTTAAATTCTAACTTTTGAATAACGTCATGCTCTTATTTTTCGTCATTAAACAGAAAATAATGTCAATGTATGATAAAATTTTAAATTGAACAATTAACAAATCGTATAGATGTTATTAAACCATAGCAAAGGAGTAACTCATGAGAACCAACGATAAAGTGTTACTTGAAAATATTAACGATTACTTTAGCCACAAAGGGATGGCACCTAATTTAATCGATGATATAAAAGAAAATTTGCGCAATGATTTAAAAAAGTCTGAATCAAAAGATGAAGATTATTTAGATTATCGTGGCAAATCTTCAGCACAAATCATTTTGATTATTCAACGAAATTTATTCGGTTTACAAACGAATCCTGTTATTTTCTTTATTATGAATTTTATCTTAATATCATATCTTTATGATAAGCAATATGTGCCATTTCAAGCGGCTACAGCAATTTCTATATTCTATTGTATAATCATTTTTCCATTAACGATTTTTATTAATATTCGTATTGATAAGAAGAAATTTCTATATAGCAATCGTTTTGAAATGATACTAGGGTATATCGTTGCGATAATTGCACTAATTTTAATCATTATGCGTGCTTTTAATCTAAATTGGGGAATCATTCCCATCACTATTTATAGTCATCAAGTCGTCTTTTTTATAGGTATTATACTAAGCTTAATTGGTGTCTTTTTTAAAAAAATAGAGTACACCGCAATTGGTTTATTATTCTGTCAAAAAACGATAGATGCAGTAGTGACAAAACCTGAAATTGCACAAATCATTTCTCTTATTATATGGATCATGATAGTGGCATTGATCGTTTTTTATACAATTAAATTATCATCAAGAACGAGGGTGTAACGCTTAATTAACATAAGCTTGAAATAAATATTATTTGAGTTTACATCCCCAGTTCAAAATAGATAAGTAAATTAACTTATGAATAGAGCCTGGGACATCAGCAATGTCTCAGGCGTTATTATATTGGCAGTCATTGACTGAGTTAAAAAGCACTTATTACAAGTGTTTTTTAATTAAAAAAATATTTATATAATAATATTTTTAATAAAGTTAAGAACATTCATAGCGTAACTTTTAATGAAGTGGGTATAGTAACAATTAAGGGAGGTGCCAATATGAAAAAAATCGAAACGTTAAACCAAACAAAATTAGCTTATCAAGATGAAGGACATGGCAGCCCCGTTATCTTAATTCATGGCTTAGATGGTAATTCGGCAGCGTTTGATTTATTAAACAAACAACTTCAACAAAACTATAGAGTGATTGCGTATGATGTTCGAGGACATGGTAAATCGTCACGTCCTGATTCATATAACTTAGAAGATCATGTGAAAGATTTATATGTACTTATCGATAAATTAAACTTAAAGAAAGTGCATCTATTAGGTCATGATATGGGAGGGATAATTGCTAGAGAATTTACCGAAAAACATGAAAATCATGTATTATCTTTAACAATTATCTCTTCAAAAGCTGAGGATATCGTTCATGGTTTTACGAAATTAATGATTGAGCACCAAGACGAAATTGCAGGGTTTAATAAATCTGAAGCATTACTTTTACTATTCCCGTATATCTATAAAGAACAAGAATCAGCAATGAAATGGATTCAACGGCAACGCTTATACAGTAAACAAAATTCCGAGGATAGTGCTATAGCAAGCAGAGCACTTTTAGATACGGCTTATGCGAATAAAGGGTACACGCATTATGTTAAAGTTCCTACATTAATTATAAACGGACGCTATGATCCAATTATAAATGATAAGAATCATTATAAAATAGAAGAGCGATATCAAAATGTTGAGAAGGTTTTATTTGAAGAATCTGGACATGCACCCTATGTTGAAGAAGAAGATAAGTTTCTAGTCTTATATTTAAGTTTTTTAGAAAATGTTGAACAGATAACAGAAGTGAATCATTAAATGATATCAGTAATTTTTATAAGTGGATGTCTGTTTGATGAATCATGAAATAAAGCTTTTACATTAATATATGGCTCTATAATAAATTGGACTGATGACTAAAAATCATCAGTCCAATTTTTATGTTTGAATACAAAAATGGCGCAA
>NZ_JBXARC010000041.1:0-5589 GCF_058807855.1 Staphylococcus sp. GW821-FHT11H10
CCAGCGTTCATCCTGAGCCAGGATCAAACTCTCCATAAAAATTTATGATGTTTGATTAGCTCATAATACTAAATAGTGTTTGTAACATTTAAGTTACTGTTTTGGAATTAACGTTGACATATTGTCATTCAGTTTTCAATGTTCATTTAAAGCGATTACATTTATTAATTATATCAATAATCTTTATATCATGTCAAGAACTTTTTAAATTTTATTTTATTCAAAAATCCTTCTGTTCAAAACTTAATTGATTATTTCAACAAATAATATCTTATATTGTCTTGCAAAGTTTTTCAATAGTCAAAATTACACTTTCTTAACATTAATTTAATGAAATTAATTTCTGAAACAAGAAAGTTTACATTCGTTTTTGACGACTTTTATATAATAGCAAGTTTGCAAAGGAGCGTCAATCATTTTTGTATCATAATAATGGCTAAATTTTCACCTCTAATGTATTGTTTTGAATTAAGAGTATAATTTACATATTTTTTAGCATTATTTTGTCGAGAGATCTATTTTTAATACTAGTGTATATGATTTTCGTGCTTAATAAATCATTTAAAGTGTGTTTATTTTTCACTTATAGCTAGATTAATAAAAAAGAGGCTGGGACAAAATAAAATGTCTCAGCCTCTTTTATCATTTTGTCAGTAGCTGACTGATTTGAAAATGCGCTTGAATCAAGCTTTTTTCAAACCTAGTCATCCTTGCCGGGTAGGACAACGAAATAAATTTTGAGAAAATATTATTTCTGTCCCACTCCCACTATTTCTTCCATTCTATTATTCTTCTTTATCTTTGCATTCTTTACAAATACCATATATTTCCATACGGTGATGTGTTACGTCGAACTCTGTGATATGCTGTGCAAGTTGTTCAACTTCATCAAGTTGAGGATAATGGAAGTCTACAATCTTGCCACATTTCTCACAAATAACGTGATAATGATTATGAGTATTAAAATCAAATCGACTTGATGCATCTCCATATGTTAACTCTTTAACTATGCCAATACTTTTAAACACTCTTAAATTATTATATATAGTCGCAACACTAATATTTGGAAAATCAGGTGAAAGTGCTTGATAAATTTCATCCGCAGTTGGATGTGAATGAGATGCAATGAGATAACGAATGATGGCTTGACGTTGTGGTGTGATTCTTACACCAGCTCTTCTTAGGGCTGCAATTGACTCTTCTAACTCATGATCAATAGACTCCAGTTCTGCACTCATATGATTCACCACTTTCTACTTAATAATAATTATTACTTGATATTAATATAACTGTTTCAAAAGTGTGATGTCAATAAGTACGAACGATTTCCGTTAATAACCTTTATATAAATCGACTCTATTCTCAATTACATCATTTTTATTGAGAAAATCATTCAAATTCCTCTCAAATAGTTTTGTAGCATCACTTTTTATATTTTTGTCATTTCCTGTTATATGTGCTGTAATCGTCACATTATCTAATTTATATAATTCATTGTTTGCATCTAATGGTTCATTTTCAAATACATCTAAATATGCATGGCGAATTAAGTTATGATTTAATACTTTTATGAGTATTTTTTCCTCAACAATTGTTCCTCTACCTACATTAATAAATAAACATTTATCATTCATAATTTTGAAATGTCTTTCCGACAATAAATGATATGTTTCTTGAGTTTCAGGTAATGTATTAATAATAATATTAGCTTTATTTAAATGTGATTCTAAATCTTCTATTGTATAAATATTATCGAAACCATCTTTATGATGACCGGATTTACTTATACCGATTATTTCCAATTCAAACGGTTTGAGTAATTTGACGGTTTGTTGAGCTAACGATCCTGTTCCTAGTATTAATACTTTTTCATCGCTCAATCGTTTACCAGTTAGTTTAGAATCATACACTTTATTTACTTGATTAACATATGATGTGCGCATTTTCTTATAGTCATTAAGTATGAAGGATAAAACAAATTCTGAAACTTGTTTAGCCTGTATTCCCCTAGTATTAGTTAAAATAATATTTCTTTCTTTAATAACTTCTAATGGTAGATTATTAACACCTGTAGCATACCAGGAGATCCATTTTAAGTTTGGACAAGCATTAATAAAGTTCTTATCAACGCCACTATCATAGCCAATCAATATCTCTAATTCATTTTTAAGTTCTGTCGGTATATCTACTGCTTTCTTGAAAAAATAAAATTCTAAATCCGGGTAGCTGTTTATAAGTGAAGCTTCTATTTCTCCTAATCGCTTTAAACTAACTATTTTCATTGATTTCACCCCAAAATTTGATTTAGTTCTTCAATTTGTGTTTTTACTTTAACCTTTTCAATGACATCGATGATAACGCCATCCTCATCAATAATAAATGTTGTGCGAACAATACCCATAGATTCTTTACCAAATGATTTTTTCAATTGATAGACACCTATTGCTTTAGATAATTGAAAATCCTCATCAACTAATAAATCAAAATTAAGATTATGTTTTGCAATAAAATTTTGATGTTTTTTCTTAGTATCACCACTGACTCCATATATTTGAACATTCAAGTCATTAAATTGTTCTATGTTGTCTCTAAAGTCACATGCTTCTGTTGTACAAGTTGGAGTATTATCACGTGGATAAAAATAAATAATTGTTTTGCTTCCTTTTATTGTCTCATTAGTAATCCATTCACCATTCTGATTTTCTAATTTAAATTCTGGAAATTTTTGTCCCTTTTTAAGCATCATATCACCTATTTCTTAATTATATTAATTATATGATACGATAGTAAGGAATAATATTAAAATAAGAGAGGTTGAAATAAGATGAAATTCACTGAGAGTGAACGTCTACAACAATTGTCAAATGAATATATTTTGGGTGGCGTTAATTCACCATCACGCTCTTATAAAGCAGTTGGTGGAGGTGCTCCTGTTGTAATGCGCGAAGGACATGGCGCATACTTGTATGATGTTGATGGCAATAAATTTATTGATTATTTACAAGCATATGGTCCTATTATCACAGGTCATGCTCACCCTCATATAACTAAAGCTATTCAAGATCAAGCAGCTAAAGGTGTACTTTATGGCACGCCAACAGAATTAGAAATTGAATTTAGTAAAAAATTACGAGAAGCTATTCCGTCACTTGAAAAAATACGATTCGTAAACTCTGGAACTGAAGCAGTTATGACAACGATTCGTGTTGCTAGAGCTTATACAAAGAGAAATAAAATTATTAAATTTGCAGGTTCCTATCACGGTCATTCTGATTTAGTATTAGTAGCTGCTGGTAGTGGTCCATCACAATTAGGATCTCCTGACTCTGCAGGTGTTCCTGAAAGTGTCGCTAAAGAAGTAATTACAGTACCGTTTAATGATATTGAATCATATAAAGAAGCTATGAAACATTGGGGAGATGAAGTAGCTGCTGTGCTAGTTGAGCCAATTGTTGGTAATTTTGGAATGGTTGAACCACAACCAGGTTTCTTGGAAAAAGTTAATGAAATTACTCACGATTATGGTGCATTGGTGATTTATGATGAAGTTATTACTGCATTCCGCTTCCATTATGGTGCAGCCCAAGATCTATTAAATGTATACCCAGACTTAACTGCATTCGGAAAAATAATTGGAGGTGGCCTTCCAATTGGAGGCTATGGTGGCCGACAAGATATCATGGAACACGTTGCCCCATTAGGTCCGGCATACCAAGCTGGAACGATGGCAGGTAATCCACTTTCTATGAGAGCAGGTATCGCATTACTAGAAGTACTAGAACAAAATGGTGTTTATGAAAGATTAGATCAATTAGGAAAACGACTTGAAGATGGTCTATTAGAGCTAATTGATAAACATAATATTACAGCAACTATTAATAGAGTATATGGCTCTTTAACACTTTACTTCACAGATGAAAAAATCACACATTATGAGCAAGTTGAGAATTCAAATGGAGAAGCATTTGCTAAGTTCTTTAAATTAATGTTGAACCAAGGTATTAATTTAGCTCCATCAAAATTTGAAGCATGGTTCTTAACTACAGAGCATACTGAAGAAGACATTGATGAGACACTTAAAGCTGTTGATTATGCGTTTAGTCAAATGAAATAGTAAATTTATAACCTACAATAAAGGAGCGTGAATTATAACGTTGCCTTTATTGTAGTTTTTTTATTAATCAAAACAAAAACTTGTATCTATTCAGTCTTCAAGTGTATACTAGTTTAAAATATTATTATAAAAAATATATTTAAAGGAGCGTTATAGTTGAGGCTAGGAGCTCGTATACTAAAGACTGGTATTGCAATTATTCTTGCTTTGTTTATAGCGTCATTCTTACCTGATAATGTCGGTTTAAAATCTGTAGCAGGAATTAGTGCGATTGTTGCTATGCAACCTAATATCTACCGTTCTATTAAAACTATTTCAGAACAAGCTACAGGTAATGTCATTGGTGCTTTATTAGCAGTCATAATGGTGACAATATTTGGGAAGAATATCGTTATTATGGGTGTTACTGTCATTTTATTAATTGCCATCTTATATAAATTAAATTTAGCACACGTTGCTACATTAGCTGGCGTAACAGCGCTTATTATAATGGGACAACATACTGGGTCATTCTATGTCACTGCAGCATTTAGATTTATACTAGTAATGATTGGTGTTGTCAGCGCTTCTGTAGTTAACTTAATATTTTTACCACCCAAATTTGAAACTAAGATATATCACAACTCAGTGAATATTGCTTCTGATATTTTCATTTGGTTTAAACTCGTATTAAATGACGCATCTGACTATCATCAGATAAAAGAAGATGGAGAACAAATTGAATCACGTATATCAAAACTCGAACAGATTTTTAATTACTATAATGAAGAAAAAGCATTAACTAGAAAGGCTGCCTTCCAACAAAATAGAAAGAAAATCTTATTTAAAGAAGTTGTAGGCACTACAAGACAAGCTTATGAAGTACTAAATCGTATGGCTAGATATCAGAATGATCTTCACAATCTAAATTACAATTTAATTTTCCAGATAAAATTAGAATTAGATTCATTAACAGCCTATCACGAACAAATTTTAAAAAGCTTGTCGAAAAAAGCTCGTTACAATGTGGAACATTTTGATAATCAAATCATGAATCCTCAAAAGAAAGACCTAATGGATGCTTTTCAACAACAGTTAATTCAAAACCCTTATCAAGTAGAATATTCATATTCAAATATCATGCAAATCATTGCTACAATAGAAGAATATCGTTATTATTTAGAACATTTAGATCGATTAAGATTAAGTTTCTTCACTTATCACCGCAATGACACTGATATAGATATTGCTGATGAGGATTTTGATTTATAACAAAAAAATGGGGTTACGAAGCTTGTAAAATTTTCTTTATGAAATTCTCTTTGCTGACCCCCGACCACTCCGGCAAGGTTGACTAGAATTAAAAAAGATTGTTACAAGTGCATTTTTAGCCAGTCAACTACTGCCAATATATATTTGAAGAGTCTGGGACATAAACCCTAGAGAAATAGCCAGTAAATGAGTTTTAACAAATTCATTTACTGGCTTCTTTATTT
>NZ_JBXARC010000042.1:0-5567 GCF_058807855.1 Staphylococcus sp. GW821-FHT11H10
TAAATAAAGAAGCCAGTAAATGAATTTGTTAAAACTCATTTACTGGCTATTTCTCTAGGGTTTATGTCCCAGACTCAAAAACATCTTAGATAAAATCAAGATTAGTCTTTATCTTCTAATGCATTATTATTTTTCTTTAAGTCTTCTTCAGTGACAACTCTTAAATTGTTATTAACAGTTGCGCCACCTTCATCATCAAATTTACCTTCTTCTAATGAATCTTCTTTATTAGCATCTAAATTAGTAAATTTTGATTTTTCTTCTTCTAAAAATGATTTTGGATCATTTTTTAAACGATTAGCATAGTCTCGAGGATTATTTCTAACTTCTTGAATTGTTTCATTAGCTTTAGAACTTAATTGACTTGCTAAGCCTCTTGCATTTTCTTTGTAACCCTCTGGATCTTCTTTATATTTATTATATTGTTCTTTTAATTTATCTCTGCTTTCTTTTCGAGATAATACTACTGCTACAGCTGCAGCGCCAACACCAGCAATTATTCTAAATAAACCTGTAGTTTTAGCCATATTAAACACCTTCTCCTTTGTTAATGCTGTAAAAGTTTTAATTCTTTATCTGAAAGTAACTTATACTCTCCAGATTTGAGATTTTCATCTAACGCCAAATTAGCGATTTTAAGACGTTTTAATTCTAATACCTCATTTTCAATGGCGTGAAACATCCTTTTAACTTGATGATATTTACCTTCATAGATAGTAACATGTGATATAGTTTCATTTATTCTAGTTAATTGTGCTGGTTTGACTGGACCGTCAGAAAGGATGATGCCTTTCTTAAATGCGTCAATATCAACTTTAGTAACGGGTTTTTTCGATGTCACTTCATATGTCTTAGAAACATGTTTAGAGGGACTCATTAAATCATGACTAAATTGACCATCATTAGTAATAAGTAGTAAACCTTCAGTATCCTTATCTAGCCTTCCAACAGGAAAGATATTTAGATGTTGGTATTCCGGAATTAAATCAATTACAGTACGATTTGATTCATCGTGTGTAGCTGAAATATAACCTTTTGGCTTATTAAGCATAATATAAACATTGTTAACGAACTCAACTTGCTTGCCATTTACATGAACTATATCTTCTGTAGGATTAATGTGAGATTTAGGTGACTTCTCAACTGAGGTGTTAACTGTGACCTTTCCTTTTTTTAAAAGATGTTTAACTTCAGTACGCGTTCCAACACCCATATTTGCTAAAAATTTATCTAGTCTCATCTTAGGAATCCAACTTTACGACGAATCTTACCAGGTAAATCCCCTAAAAACTCATCAGCTAATCTGTTCTTAATTGTTATTGTTCCATAAATCAGTCCACCAACTATAACACCTATAATTAGTATTATAAATGCACCAGATTTTCGATCTACAGAAATAAATAAGCTTAGTAAGAAGTATACTACTTCAACACTTATCATCATGATTAAACTATAAATGAAAATTTTAGCAACTTGAACCAATGTATCTGTAAAGTGGAACTTGGCATAAACTTTTAAAATCATTAAGTTTGCAACATTGGCAACCATTAATGCGATTGCAGTACTTAAAACAGCTCCTGATGTATGGAATATCATAATTAAAGGAATATTTAAGATTAATTTAACAAATACTGAGCCTAAAATTACAAAAACTGTTAATTTTTGTTTGTTTATTCCTTGTAACATTGAGGCAGTAACACTCAATAAAGAAATTAATATTGCAACAGGCGCATAATAAAATAATATTTTATTACCATCTGGATTGTACTGGTAAAATACTGTATATAATGGTGAAGACAATGCCATTATACCTAGACTAGCCGGAACTGTTATATACATTAATACACCAATTGAAGTTTTAATTTGGCGATGCATTTCATTTAAGCGACCCTCTGCAAAAGTTTTGGTAATAAATGGTATTAAACTAACAGCAAATCCAGCTGCTAAAGATGTTGGTATCATGACAATTTTATTTGTTGTAAAGTTTAAAATTGTAAAGAAATAGTCTTTATTCGCATGAAATCCTGCTGCATCTAGTGCATTATTATGTGTAAATTGATCCACTAAATTAAATAAAGGGAAATTCAAACTTACAATAACAAATGGAACACTATATGAAATAATTTCCTTATACATTTTTGTGTATGGCACGTCCAAACCGGTATGATCAGAAGCTACCATTTTCTGTATATGTGGTTTACGTTTACGCCAGTAATACCAAAGCGTTAACAAACCAGCAATTGCACCTATAGCAGCTGCAAATGTTGCTATACCATTTGCTTGTAGATAAGAACCATGAAAAACATTTAATACTAAAAAACTACCTATAAGAATAAAAACTATTCTAGCAATTTGTTCTGTTACTTCTGAAACTGCTGTAGGACCCATAGATTCATAACCTTGAAATACTCCACGCCAAGTAGCAAGTAATGGTATGAACATAACTACCATACTAATAACTCGGATAATCCATGTGATATCATCTATTGTCCAACCGCCTTTGCCTTCTTTACGTCCTAACGTTAAAGCAGCAATGTCTGGTGCTAAGAAGAATAATATTAAAAATCCAATTATTCCAGAAATGGACATCACTATAAAACTCGATTTATACAATTTTTGTCCAACTTTATACGCACCTAAGGCATTATATTTAGCTACAAATTTTGAAGCCGCTAACGGTATGCCTGCGGTTGCTACTGCAATTGCAATATTATATGGAACATAAGCATAGTTAAATGGTGCTAACTTTTCTTCCGCATTTGCACCCATAATGGCATAAAAAGGAATTACAAAAAGTACACCTAAAATTTTAGTAATAAGAATACTTAATGTAATGAGAAAGGTACCTCTTACCATTTCCTTATTTTCACTCATATTTAATCTTCCTGCCTTTTTAATAATCAAATTATTTAATTTAAAAACTGTAATTTTTAAGGGCTTGCATTACTATAAAATATATCACAAAATACTAATTGTTTACTAATTACTTTAATAGTTTTACTAAATTTAAGTTTAAACGCATAATAAATCAAGATATATAATTAATTAATGATGAACCAATCTTAAATTATAACTAAATTTATTGAGAATTCAAACGTATTTTAATTTATAATAAGAGAACTATGATTAACAAATGGAGGTTACTCTATGTATCAAACGATTATTATAGGTGGTGGACCTAGTGGGCTTATGGCAGCGGTTGCTGCATCAGAACAAAGTCAAAATGTACTCTTATTAGAGAAGAAAAAGGGTCTGGGTAGAAAACTTAAAATTTCAGGTGGTGGTAGATGCAATGTTACAAATCGTTTACCTTACGCAGAAATTATAAAAAATATCCCTGGTAATGGAAAATTTTTATATAGTCCCTTTTCAGTATTTGATAATGAATCGATAATCGACTTCTTTGAATCTAGAGGCGTCAAATTAAAAGAAGAAGACCATGGCCGTATGTTCCCTGTCTCAAATAAATCTCAAGATGTAGTTGATACACTTGTAAATACCATAAAACAAAACAAAGTTGACATAAAAGAGGAAACTATCGTCAATGAGATTAATGTAGAAGATAACGGAACTTTTGAAGTTACAACCGATAAAGGTATTTTTTCAAGTAAAAGTGTCATTATTGCAACTGGTGGAACTAGTGTGCCTCAAACAGGTTCAACGGGTGACGGCTATAAGTTTGCTAAAAAATTAGGACATAGTATCACTGAACTCTTCCCTACTGAAGTCCCTATCACTTCAGCAGAGCACTTTATTAAATCCAAAGAACTTAAAGGTTTAAGCCTAAAAGACGTAGAATTATCTGTACTTAAGAAAAATGGTAAAAAAAGAATAAGTCATAAAATGGATATGATATTCACTCATTTTGGTATAAGTGGTCCTGCAGCGTTAAGATGTAGTCAATTTGTTTATAAAGAACAAAAAAACCAAAAGACAAAAGAAATTAATATGCAATTAGATGTTTTTCCAGAATACAAAAATCATGTTCTAGAGAAAAAAATAACATCTATTTTAAATGAAGAACCTGATAAATATATAAAAAATAGTTTAAGAGGACTTATAGAAGAACGCTATTTGTTATTTATGCTGAATCAAGCTCAAATCGATGAAAATACTACATATCATCACCTATCAAACCAACAACTAAAACAATTAGTTGACTGTTTTAAAGCCTTTACCTTTAAAGTGAACGGCACTTTACCAATTGATAAAGCCTTTGTAACTGGTGGTGGTGTAAGTTTAAAAGAAATTTGGCCAAAAACGATGATGTCAAAATTACAACCTGGATTATTTTTATGTGGAGAAGTATTAGATATTCACGGTTATACAGGTGGCTATAATATTACAAGTGCACTTGTTACAGGACATGTAGCAGGTTACGAAGCAGGTAAATTTTAATAAAAAGAACTCCCTAAGATTATTCTAGTAATATGTAGAATAATCTTAGGGAGTTTACTATTCATCTTGCAATCCAATAAATATAAATGTGATTTTTTACTTCGACGCTCTTCTTCTCATTGATCTTAAAATTAAGAATAAACCACTTACAAATGTGAATGAAATTAATGGACTTGATGTATCATTATTTATACCAGTGTTTGGTAATTGATATCTTCCTTTTTCATTTCTAACTTTATGATAAGCTTTATTAGTTTTATGTTGCTCAGTAGTTATTATCACAGATGCATTTTCATTATTGATAAGTGATTTTTTATTATTTTGCTTGTTAATTTTAATATTTGCAAATTGAATTTTAACATCATTTACTATCTTATTTATTGTATTATTTCTTGAAGCAAGATCAATATCTTTGAATGATTTTTTAACTATTTGTTCAATGATGACTTTAATTCTATCTTTTTCCTCTTTTGAAACGCCATTCATATTATTTAATTTATTTTTCAATTGTCTAGCTATTTTTTCAATTTTTTTCTTTGCATTTAATTTAGCTTTATTTTCAGGTAAAGTTTTAGTAATTAATTTGCTATATTCTGCATCTATTTTAGTCACTTCATAAGATGTTTTAGCTTTTTCTATTTCAATTTTAGCTTTTTCAAAAAGTAGTTTAATCATTTGTTTTGCTTTGGCTTTTTCTTCTTCAGTTGCCAAATGATTAGAATCTATTTTTGTCATCTGTTGTTTGACTAATTCCTGTAAGTGCTTAATTGCTTTTGATTTTGCTGAATTATCAGCTTCAATATTATTGATGGCCGTTTTACCTACATCAATCGCATTATCGACTTCAGAGTTGTTAACCGCTTTATCTATCGCTTGTTTTATTGTTGTTGCGGCTTCATCTACTTTTGATTTTGCTGCTACTTTTTCTTCTTCTGTCGCATTTGAGTTTCGATCGATTTCTGCTTTCTTAGCTTGTGCAACGTTGTCTATTTCTGCTTTTGCTTGATCTTTTTTAACAACCGCTGGTTGCACTTGATTGATTGATTCGACTCCACTCTCTTTTGCTGCGTCCACTCCTACGTTATTTGTTGTTTGGTCTATCGCATTCTTAGCTGTTGTTACTGCTTCATCAACTTTAGCTTTTGCTGCTGCCTTCTCTTCATCTGTCG
>NZ_JBXARC010000043.1:0-4870 GCF_058807855.1 Staphylococcus sp. GW821-FHT11H10
AATATATAATATTGACTTGAAAAAACTAAAGGAGGGGCAATATGAAAAAAATATTATACTCTATAATTATTTTATCTTTAATTCTGACTGTTGCTTTGCCGTATGGTTCAGAAGTTAAAGCAGAAACGAATGGAGATATCCAACAAGATTACAAGAAAACTATGGCTTTAGTGAAAGCAGAAATTGAAAAAGGAAATGCAAGTAGTCCGGAAGATGTACAAGCTTATAAAGATTTTATGCAAAAATATCCGGAAAAAGATATTAATGCATTAATGGAAAAAAATTTAAAAGCTAGTTTAAATGAGGCAAGTCAAGTTACTTCTAAACAAGAATTAGGTAAAAATGATAAAAGTGTTAATCAATTAAGTGATGGATCACTTGTAGTAGCAGAAAGTACTGATAGTGAAGATACAAGCGAAAACACTGGAGGAATAACAACTTACGCTGCTAAAAAGACTAAAAGCGGTAAATCGCATGTAAGTCGTTTTACATATACAGTTTATGGACCACATCCTGTGGCGAAATTAAAAAACACAACTCGTTATAAAGTTTATAAAACAAAGGTCAAAATAACTAGTGTTTCAGCACAGGGTTCTAGTTCATTTTATCCTGCTAAATTAACAAAATTGAAATCTAAAAAGTTAGGTAATAATACGAGAACTGCGTCTGGTATAACTAACTTTAAATATACTGCTGGTTTACCTGGTAAGGAATTTTTAAGAAAGTATCCTTCTGTAACAACAAAAATTAAAATTAAATCTCATAAAGGAAAGACAGTTCGATATTCAGTTACACATAAAACAAGAGGAATATAAGGATAAATTTTAATTATAATTTTGTATGGTTTTGAACTATGAGTGGCTAGCATTTAGCCACTCATTTTTTGCGTTAGCAAAAATATAAGGGGAATGGGGATATCCCCATCAAGCCGGTATTTTCAGAACGAAGTGGCTAGAAAATACGACGCTTGCCAAACCACATAATTACTTGATAAAATCTGGCTTACCCTGTAAGCTAGATTTATATTAAGTAATTTCTTTCGAAGAAAGCGTGGTGGGATTTAATGAGCGAACAAAATAAATTTGTGGCTAGCGATGAAACTGTTGGGAAAAACCATAAACCCAACCGTAAAGAGCCGAAACAAATTAGTTTTCGTGTGAGCGAATCCGAATATTTAAAGTTACAACAATCTGCGGAAACTTTAAATATGAGTGTGCCTGCTTTCGTTAAGAAAAAGGCACAAGGCAGTCGATTGGTCGCACCTAAATTTGATAAAGAAACGCGACAATCGATTGCCAAAGATTTAAGTATGTTGGGGGCAAATGCAAATCAAATCGCTAAATATTGCAATCAACATCAACATGAGGCACCAAATTATGAGGCTTTAGAACGTAATGTGAGAGAACTTCGTGAAAGGCTTGATGATATATGGCAAAGGCTAAATTAAGGATTTTATTGTACGGTATTTGGTATTTTATTGTGTTTTTAATATTAATGGCTATTTTATTCTTAGATTTTGATTTTAGTAACAATTTATGGTTTTTCATACCTTACTTAATTGTTTGTACTTTGGTTGGACCATTAATAAATAAAATAGCACCTAAACAGAAACGAAGTGATGATGATGGCAACAACTAAATTAGGTAATACTAAATCGGCAAGTAGAGCAATCAATTATGCAGAAAAGCGAGCAGAAGAAAAAAGTGGCTTAAATTGTGATGTAGATTATGCTAAATCGGCATTTAAACAAACTAGGGCTTTGTACGGTAAAGAAAATGGTGTTCAAGCACATACGGTAATACAATCTTTTAAACCAGGTGAAGTTACACCAGAACAATGTAATCAATTAGGTTTGGAACTCGCAGAAAAGATTGCACCTAATCATCAAGTAGCAATCTATACACATACAGATAGAGAACATGTACACAATCATATTGTGATTAATTCAATTGACTTAGAAACAGGAAAAAAATACCAAAGTAACAAGCAACAACGAGAACTGGTAAAACGAGAAAACGACAATATATGTCGCTCTCATGGTTTGAGTGTCCCAGAACGAGATACGGCACATTTGAGATATACGCAGGCAGAAAGTGCATTGATAGATAAAGGCAAAACATCATGGAAAGATGAATTGCGAGAACAGATTGAAAATGCAAAAGCTCATACAAGTGATTTTAAGAGCTTTTCAGAGCATTTAGAGAAAGAAGGTATAGAATTTAAGGTAAGGGGTAAAAACGTTTCCTATAAGCCTGAGGACGTCAATAAATGGGTACGTGGTAAAACACTTGGACAAGATTATGATAAGGGGGCGTTAGAACATGAGTTTGAAAGACGAGAAAGAGAAGAAGAACGACAATCAGAACAAGACCCAGTCACAGCGTACACAGAACAATTCGACGTCGACTGGGATGCCGTCGAGCATAACGCAGAGCAACTTAGAAAGACAAGAATTAGACGAACTGAAAAAACAAAACAAGCTCATCATCAAATATCTGGCAGAGATACAAGAGAACCAGAACGCACGAGAGAACGAACAAAAACAACTCAGATCGAATTTGACAGAGGCGACGAAGGATTTTCGAGATAGTGCATTCAAGACACATAATGACTTTACAGATATACTCAAAAAGAAATTAGATAAAGTGGAAACAGATGAATTAGCTAACATCATAGGCAGAGATATTTATAAAGTACGTGATGAAAATAAACGTATGTTGCAAGAAGTTAGAGAATCTCATGAACATTATAAAAAAAGGCAAAATGAGTTATTTAAGGGCATAGGTGCTATGTTGCTAGTCTTTATGTTATTTGCTTTGATTATGACAATTGGTAGTGACTTTATGGCATTTTTACATTTGGACGTATTGCAGAAAGCCATAGCAAGCCAAATAAAAGCGTCTAAGGGCTTTGTAGCATTTCTTTGGTATATTGCTTATGGAATCCCTTATTTAGTTGGTATAGTTGGTTTTATTATCTTGTATGAATGGATAAGAGCAAAGTTTCATGAATAAATAAAAAAACTCTTAATAAGTGTTCTTAACTTATTAAGAGCGTTAACAGAATTAATAACAGAATTGCTAAACTTTTGGGAGTAATTCAGAGAAGGAGTTACAACTCCTATTACTAATTATAGCAAAAGCACGCTATTATGCCGAGAAAACTTATTGGTTGGAATGGGCTATGTGTTAGCTAACTTGATTAGCGTGTTGGGTGGGGTTGATTTGGGATTAATCCCAATGAAACACCAACACAACAACACATAAAGCCCTGTTGGTTCCGACCAATAAGGAAATTGGAATAATGCAACAAAAAGAAAAGACTTAGTCTAAATAGACCAAGCCTTTGCATAGTGTTATATTAATAACAAAATAAAAAAAGAAGTCGCCCTCACTCCCTGACCAAAGTTTGTGAATGCGACTTATCCAAAAGAAAAAACATATTCGGTGTGTTTTATAATTTTTGTATATCTAGATATTAAACGATATTAGTTTATTCTTCAAGATATATATTTGGGTGGGCGACTTCTTAAATTAAATTAAGGAGTTGTTTTTTTATGACTAAAGAAAATCAATCAAATTACTTACAAAATAACGATTTAGATAATTTTTCTAAAACCGGATACTCTAATAGCCGGTTAAGTGGTCAAACTTTGGGAAAATCTCAACCCGAATTAAGTTTTGATGCCATGACAATTGTTGGAAATCTAAACAGAAACAATGCTCAGAAACTGTCTGGATTTATGAGTGTAGAGCCACAAATACGACTTTGGGATATACTTCAAACAAAGTTTAAAGCTAAGGCACTTCAAGAAAAAGTTTATATCGAATATGACAAAGTAAAAGCAGATACTTGGGATAGACGTAATATGCGTGTTGAATTTAATCCCAACAAACTGACACATGAGGAAATGCTTTGGTTAAAACAAAATATTATCGACTACATGGAAGATGACGGTTTTACAAGGTTAGATTTAGCTTTTGATTTTGAAGATGATTTGAGCGATTACTACGCAATGACTGATAAAGCAGTTAAGAAAACTGTTTTTTATGGTCGTAATGGCAAGCCAGAAACAAAATATTTTGGAGTTCGTGATAGCGATAGATTTATTAGAATTTATAATAAGAAACAAGAACGTAAAGATAACGCAGATGTTGATGTTATGTCTGAACATTTATGGCGTGTAGAAGTTGAATTAAAAAGAGATATGGTTGATTACTGGAATGATTGTTTTAATGATTTACATATCTTGAAACCTGCTTGGACTACTTTAGAAAAAATCAATGAGCAAGCTATGGTTTATACTTTGTTGCATGAAGAAAGTATGTGGGGAAAGTTAAGTAAGAATACTAAGACTAAATTTAAAAAATTGATTAGAGAAATATCTCCAGTTGATTTAACAGAATTAATGAAATCGACTTTGAAAGAGAACGAAAAACAATTGCAAAAACAGATTGATTTTTGGCAACGCGAATTTAAATTTTGGAAATGATTTGAGCTCTCCGAATTTAAGGAGAGCTCAAATCATTTCTTATTTCATTTCTTATTTTTATTTTCGTCATTACAACGTTCATTTTTTAATTTAGTAACATCCTTTTCTAATTGCTTAACTTTAGAAAAATGATTTGAAATTAATTTGATAATGTAAACAACCAAAATAACTAAAAGAATATTAAGAATAGTGATTATTGTTGTTCCGATTGAAAAAGTTTCTGCTGCTAACCCAAACATATTTGACCTCCGAGTAATTTTGTAAAATAAATATTATGAATATTATACATTTTAATATAAAGAATATATAATATTGACTTGAAAAAACTAAAGGAGGGGCAATATGAAAAAAATATTATACTCTATAATTATTTTATCT
>NZ_JBXARC010000044.1:0-4764 GCF_058807855.1 Staphylococcus sp. GW821-FHT11H10
CCAAATACGAAAGTGGAATTATTAGATAAAGATGGCAATGTTATCGGTTCGGGTACGACAGATGATACAGGTCATGTGACGATTACACCGACAAGACCTATTCCTGTGGGTAATGTCTCTGCGAAAGCTTATGACAATGCGGAAGTTCCTAATGTTGCGACTTCTCAACCGAAGAAAGCAACTGATACGACACCTCCGACAACACCGACATTAGATACTGATTTAGGTGGTAAAGCTGGTACTCAAACACCTATTACAGTGACAACAGATCCAAATACTCATGTTGATTTACTTGATAAAGACGGTAATATTATTGGTTCGGGTACGACAGGTGATACAGGTCATGTCACGATTACACCGACGAAACCTATTCCTGAAGGTAATGTCTCTGCCAAAGCGACGGATAATGCAGAACATCCGAATAGTTCTACATCTCAACCGAAAAAAGCGACTGACTTAACACCTCCGGTAAAACCTTCAGTTGTTGGAACTCTAGATGGAAAAGCGGGAACAAAAGATCCTGTTGAAGTAGTAACCGATCCGAATACAAAAGTGGAATTACTGGATAAAGATGGTAATGTTATCGGTTCGGGTACGACAGATAGTACGGGTCATGCGACAATTACACCAACGGTGCCTATTCCTGAAGGTAACGTCACTGTGAAAGCCACTGATAATGCGGAACATCCAAATAGTTCTACGTCTGATCCTGTTAAAGCAACTGATACAACGCCACCAACGGCGCCTGTGGTTACTAGTGATTTAACTGGTAAAGCAACAACCACTGATCCTGTTGAAGTTACTACAGATCCAAATACACATGTTGATTTACTTGATAAAGATGATAATATTATTGGTTCGGGTACGACGGACAGTAATGGTCATGTCACGATTACACCAACAAGACCTATTCCCGAAGGTGATGTTTATGCTAAAGCAATAGATAACGCTGAACATCCAAACATCTCTATATCTAAGCCTGTAAAAGCTACTAAATTGATTGTAAAATCTCATAAAAAAGAAGCTAAAAATGGCCATTCAAAAGAGAATGAAAACCACAATTCAAGAAAATCTAAAAATACAATACGTGATGAAAAAGGAAATAAAATTAATACTAGTACTAAAAAGAAAGTAAAAGATTTACCAAGTACTGGTAAAAAAGAGTTAACTAATAATTCTTTACCATATATAGTTACACTACTAGGTAGCTTTGCTTTACTAATTAGTAGAAAAAGAGAAAGAAAAGATAACAACAGAAATAAGTAATTTTAATATAGATACTAATTAGAAAAATCCACTGAAATCTTAAATGATATCGGTGGATTTTTGATTTTAAATATATTCATATTAGACTATAAAGTTCATATAGAAGTATCAATTGAGAACATGATTTTATCAATGTAAATTAATGAAGATTAATTAAAGGAAAAAATATTTATCCTAAAGATCTTTAATTGAAATTTAACTGATAAAATATTCTAATGTTTTATGCTTTAAAAAACTATTAATTCACGTCAAAAAATTCTGTAATTTTTAATTGTATAAACTTACATCTACACATATTTTTGTCGAATTATTTCATAAATACTAATTTAGTTAAAAATCCACCTCATTTATCAATGTATTAAAAAGGGACTACTATTTTTAAATGTCACAACATTTATTATTAAATGAATGATATAATAAAATTATATAAATTAAGTTTGATTTCTATCTTTAGTATGAAATTAAACTAACAGATATATGTAAAGAGTTAAATTGAAATGTTTTAAATATTAACTGTTATTAATTTAATTAATTTTCATTAAAAATTGTAAAGGAGAATATCGCACCTATGAATCAACATAAAAAATTACAAAAATTTAGCATTCGTAAATATGCAATCGGTACTGTTTCAACCTTAGTAGCGACATTCGTGTTTTTAGGAGTAAATCATGATGCTCAAGCTAGCGAACATTTAAATCCCACTCAACAACATACGAATAACAATCCAGAAAATTCAATTAACGAAAGCTCTAATACGTCAATCAAACCTTCAGATAATAAAAATACCACAGGTCAGGTTCAATCAAATCAAACAAGTGACACTATTAGAGAAGCTAAATTAATTCAACAAACTAATAATAAACCACAATTCAATAAAGATTCAAGTGTATCAAAACAACCATCAAACACGCATGTTAGAAAAAAGAGAGCTAGTAATTCAGATGAAATTGAATTTAATAGAGTAGTAACAGGAACAGTTGATAATCCATCTAATGCTGCAACAACTAATTCATCATTAACGCCAAATGATCAGCAAGCACCGCTTATTAAACCAACATTCATTACAAGTGTGGGAGATGCAGCTAATACGAAAAGACCAATTGAAATTTTGACTTCTCCTAATACTGACGTAGCTCTATTAGATAAAGATGGTGCAACGATGGGTACTGGAAGAACAAATGAAACTGGTCATGTCACTATTATTCCACAACAATGGATTCCTAAAGGTGATGTTTCAGCGAAAGCCACACGTGGTTCAGAAAGCGTAACATCAGATCCTGTGGAAGCGTTAAATACAGACCCTCAACATAGACCATTTGTAATTGAAGTCACAACAGATCCTTTTACAAGAATTGAATTAAGAGACAAATATAATAAACCACTTGGAGCTTCTAGAACAAATGATAAAGGGCACGCATACATTGTACCTACAAGACCTATACCAGAAGGAAATGTAACAGCAGTAGCTACCGACGATAGTGGAAATTCATCTACTTCAGATCCTAAAAAAGCAACCGACACTACGCCACCTGATAAACCAAATATTCATACAAATTTAGTGGATAAAGTAGGTACACTAACTCCTATAGAAATCACTACTGACCCTGATACTAAAGTGGAATTGTTTGATAAAGATAATCACTTAATTGGTAGTGGGATGACAGATCATACTGGACACATAACAATCACTCCTAGTAAACCATTAGTTGAAGGAACTATTACAGCAAAAGCTACTGATGACGCTGAAACGCTAAATAGTAGTTATTCAGATCCGGTAAATGTAACGGATTTAACACCACCAATTTTACCTAATTTAGAAACTGACCTAACTAGTAAAGCGGGTACTCAAACACCGATTACAGTAACAACTGATCCTAACACAACAGTAGAATTGTTTGATAAAGATGGTAACAGTTTAGGAAAAGGGACAACTGATACTGATGGACACGTAACGATTATACCTAATCGACCAATTCCTGAAGGCGATGTTACTGCAAAAGCGACTGATAACACAGAACATCCGAACAGTTCTACTTCTCAACCTAAAAAAGCAACTGACACAACACCACCTATCGTTCCAACATTTAATACAGATATAGCTGGTAAAGCGGGTACCCAAACACCAATCACTGTAACGACTGATCCAAACACTACGGTAGAACTGTTTGATAAAGATGGTAACAGTCTCGGTTCAGGTGAAACAGATGGTACAGGTCAAGTGACAATCATACCTACGAAACCAATTCCTGAAGGTAATGTCACTGCTAAAGCGACTGATCATGCTGAACATCCAAATAGCTCAACATCTGATCCAGTGAAGGCAACTGATACAACGCCACCTACAAAGCCATCTGTTGTAGGTAGCTTAGATGGTAAAGCGGGTACTACTGATCCAGTAGAAGTTACGACTGACCCAAATACAAAGGTCGAACTTTTAGATAAAGATGGTAACGTCATAGGTTCTGGAATTACTGATGGTACTGGTCATGCTTTCATTACACCAACAAAACCAATTCCTGAAGGCAATGTTTATGTAAAAGCAACTGACAATGCAGCACGACCAAATAGTTCGGTTTCTAAACCTGTTAAAACAACTGATACAACACCACCACCTAAACCAGTAGTAAAAGGTAGTATGAATGGTAAAGCAGGTACTAAAGATCCAATTGAAATTATCACTGAACCGTACATTAAAGTAGAAATACTTGATAAAGATGGACATGTCATTGGCTCTGGAAAAACTGATAAAAACGGTCATGTAATAATTAAACCAAACAAACCATATCCTGAAGGTACAATTATTATTAAAGCTACAGATAATGCTCAGCCACCGAACAGTTCATTCTCAGATCCAATTAAAGTAACTGATACAACGGCACCAACAGAACCAAAAATTCATACAACACTGATTCATAAAGCTAATACTAAGACACCAGTGAAAGTTACAACCGATCCTTATACACTTGTCGAATTGTTGGACAAACATGGACATGTCATTGGTAAAGCTACGACTGATGGTAACGGTAATGCTACTATAAAACCAACAACACCAATACCAGAAGGTGAAGTAACAGTAAGAGCTACTGATAATGCTCAACATCCAAATAGTTCTTTATCTAAACCAGTTAAAGTAACATTAGCAGATAATGATAGAGCACATAAAAATGGTCGTCGTACTAACAATACAAATCAAAAAGATTCAAAACACAATAGTGGAAATACAGGTGATCAAGGTGATAATTTGAGTGGCTATAATCAAAATGATAGCAATCAAAATACTGTTAGATCTTTACCTAACACAGGTTACAGCAATAGTGAATCATCAACTGCATTCTTAATGACTTCACTATTGAGTGGTATCGCATTATTATCAAGAAAATTTAAAAAAGAAGAGAAGTAATGGCTTTTTTAATTGACTAAAAAAGAGTCTGGGACATAAACCCTAGAGAAATAGCCAGTAAATGAGTTTTAACAATTTCATTTACTGGCTTCTTTATT
>NZ_JBXARC010000045.1:0-4092 GCF_058807855.1 Staphylococcus sp. GW821-FHT11H10
GCTGAAAATAATCAAAAAATTTATAAAAAAGACAATTTCTATATTATTTCAATAGAAATTGTCTTTTTTCACTTATCAAAGAACTTTATGTCCCGGACTCTTTGATTGAAAATATGTTAAAAATGCCTGGGTACAATCGGGGTACAAAACGCAAAAAATGTATACCTTTTTAAAATCTCTGTATCCCTTGAAATGTCTGGCTTCGCCAGACCATACATTTTTTAATGTATGCAAATTTCCCTTATGCTCTTACAAAGAATTTGGAGCCAATTCAAAATTCGGTGGTTTTTTGAAAGAAATTGCTCCTGCAGGAACTAAAAAAGTTGATGATTTTTTGAGCCATTTTATGCAAAATTTTAGTTTGCATATAGCTGGTCAGTGTCTAAAAATCGTCACTGGTTTTGCTCAAATTTTTGTTTGTGAAATTAAAATATATTTATTTGGCTCTCATTTGCGTTTTAAGAGCCAATATAAGTTTTTGGGTATAAAAAACTATATAAATAACTCTAATTTTTCAAAATTCTCCTTTAAAATTAAAAATAAAAGCATAAAGTGATAAATAAATAAAATTATTGAATTTTGTTGTTTATAACAATTTCTTTTTTCGCTAAATTTAATATATTTTTAACTAAGGTAAGGGTCATATTTTTAGGATGAATGGTATATAATATTAAAACAAAGGAGATTAAATTATGAAAAAAGTTACTGGTTTGGTAGTAAGTATTGTTTTTTTAATTACTTTATCTGCTTGTGGAGCTGAAAAAACTAAAACATTTGTTGGAGAAGAATCTAATGTGAAAATGGAGGTAACTTATACATATAAAGGGGACGAAATAATTAAACAAAAATCTGTAAATACTTTGAAATATAGCGATTTTAGTCTGAATGATGATACATCTAAAAAAATAATGAAGGAAGCAATAGAGAAAGAAAGTAAAAAAATGCAAGACGTTAAAGGCGTAAAGGAAACTGTTAAAGAGAATGATGAAGGGATTGTAGAAACTATAACTATAGATTTAAAAAATGCTGATATTGATACTTTAAAATCTAAAGATATTGTTAGTATGTCTGGTAATACAGGGAATGGTTTTAGTATGAAGAAAACTGAGAAGGAAATGAAAAAAGAAGGTTTTAAAGAAAAAGAAGACTAATTTTGACTTAATATATTTTATACACTTGGAATAACGTTAGCAAAAAGCTGGCGTTATTTTTTATTTTTAATGACTTTTATAATTAAAATGTTCAACAGGAATGATTGCTCAAATTTTTCAAAATATTGCCTTAAAATTAAAAATAAAGGTATTCTGATTTGTAATAAAGTAGAATATAAAAAAGAGCTACCATTTAAAATTTAAGTAGCTCTTACTCACTTTTTGGCTGATTAAAAAGTGGTAAAGTATTAAAAATCAAGAAAGAATATTTTAATTATAACATAGCAGTTATGACGAGAAAATTTATTGATCGTTGAGAAGAACCCTTAACTAAATTTGTAGACGAATGTCGGTATAGCGTGAGCTATTAAACCGACCATTCGACAAGTTTAGGGAATGTCAAGGGTTCCGAGGCTAAACGTCAATAAAGCAATTTTATTTTTTGAAAAGAAAACAAAAGGAGTTTTTTGTATGAAATTTGGAAATTATAAAATTGATTCGTTTTACTTAATTATGATTATAGGTTTAGAAAAAGACGATAAAGAGGGTTAATTTTAGTTTTCGATTTTGATTTTTGAAATGAGTTGAAAACGAGTTTTTCTTGTCTTGATACTATAAAAAAGCAAAGATATAACATAAAATGACTTATCTGAAGTGGATATGCTTACGTGTTTACAGATGATATAATAATAGAGTCGCCTTAACTTCCGGCTGTATTTTCGACGGAAGGAGGTGCTTAATATGCTTATGATCTTCGTTCACATCATTGCACCAGTCATTAGTGGCTGTGCAGTTGCGTATTTTACTTACTGGCTTAGTAGTAAACGCAATAAATAGAAGGCGACGTTAAGCCGCATCAGAAATCCCCTCACTACCACAAATAGTGAGGGGATTGGTGCATATATGCATATAATCTTCGTTAAATGTATTATAACATCATAGTGCATAGGAATGCAAAATATGTAATACGACGTTATGAATTATTTGATGTATATATCTTAATAAAATTGGAGCTTCAAAATTAATAATAAAAAACTATCGACAAAGTTTAGATCTTTGACGATAGTCTAATCTATCAAATAATTATTTATAATGTATCTTAATTTATGCTTCTAATTGTTTAATAATCTCTCTATTGAAATCATCTAAGTCATCTGGTACACGACTTGTTACAATATTGTTATCTACTACAACTGATTCATCGACAACATGTGCTCCTGCATTAGATAAATCTTTACGTACATTGATAACACCAGTTATTGTACGTCCATTTAAATCATCAGTATCAACTAGTAAAAGTGGACCATGACAAATCGCAAATGTTGGTACATCATTTTGAGTAAAGTACTTAGTAAAGGTACCATAACGTCCTTCTTCATCACCACGTAAATGGTCAGGTGAAAATCCACCAGGAATTAATAATGCATCATAATTTTCTGGTTTAGCATCTGCGATACTAACATCTACAGTTACTTTTTTACCATGTTTACCAACAACTTCATGATTAGCTGTATCACCAATAATCTCAGTCTCAAATCCAGCATTTTCTAATGCTTCTTTTGGACTAGTTAATTCTATATCTTCAAATTCATCTGCTAAAATGATTGCTACTTTTTTAGTCATATTACAACATTACCTTTCAATTATAATTTTTAAATCTAGATATTATATACACTAAGAAGGGGGGAGTTTAAACATATATTAAAAATGGTTAAGCATTTCCATCAATTATATCACGACATTGTTTAGCAGCAGCTTTTGGATCGTCAGCGTTTGCTATGCCACCACCAACAATAATTAAATCTGGTTGTTCAACTGCCACTGATTTAATTGTATCGGGTTTGATACCACCTGCTACGGCTACTTTTGAATTTGAAATAACTGATTTAACAGTACGTAAACTTTCTAAAGGTGATACACCTTTAGCTTGTAAATCGTAACCAGTATGTACTGCAATATAGTCAGCACCCATTTTATCTAATTCAGCTGCACGTTGTTCTAAATTTTGAACCGCGATCATATCAACTAATAATTCTTTGCCATGGTTATGTGCTTCTTCGATAGCACTTTTAATTGAAGCATCTTCAGAAACACCCAGAATTGTTATGATGTCAGCACCGAATTTTACAGCTTGACTTACTTCATAACTAGCAGCATCCATAATTTTCAGGTCTGCTAATACTTGTGTGTTAGTGACTGATTTACTCATATGTTCAACAGCAGATAGTCCTTCATTTATAACAATTGGTGTTCCAATTTCTACAATATCAATGAATTCCTCTACTTCTTGAGCTAATTTTGCTGCTTCTTTTTGGTCTAATAGATCGATTGCTAATTGTAATTTCATTAAAGTTTCTCCTCTCTATCTTTTATAATGCTATTATGGTATTAGTTACTTCAAATAACAATACTGACATTTTTGTCACTATATAAAATGGAGGATTTGTTTTGTTAATTGAATATAATAATAAAGAATTTTATACATCGAAAGATTTAGCCCTGTCTGTCATTGGTGGAAGATGGAAAATTGCCATTGTTTACCATCTTTTACAAAATGAGCGCTTAAGATTAAGTGAATTACAAAATAAACTACCTGATATCAACCAACGAATGTTAATAAGACAACTTAGAGAACTAGAACAAGATAAAATTCTTGAAAGGACGGTTTATCCAGTAGTCCCTCCTAAAGTGGATTATAGATTGACTGAAATAGGTTTAAAGCTTGATAAAGTAGTCTTTTCAATTTGTGATTGGGGAGATGATTTTCTAGATACAGTTAAAAGTAATAATCATAGATAACGAGAGAACCTACAATTATCAGAAGTTTTCACCAAAAAAGAGTCTGGGACATAAACCCTAGAGAAATAGAGTCCGGGACATAAAGTTCTTGGATAAGTGAAAAAAAGACAATTTCTATTGAAATAATATAGAAATTGTCTTT
>NZ_JBXARC010000046.1:0-3353 GCF_058807855.1 Staphylococcus sp. GW821-FHT11H10
ACAAAAAAAGAGATTAAACAACTTAAAGTTGCTTAATCTCAATATTTGGACTCATCAGTCCGATTTGACGTAGAGCCCCTTTTTTTATATATGCCATTCTTTATAAAATTGATTTAAAAACTGTTCCATAAACGCATGTCTTTCTCTAGCTAATTTTCGACCAGTTTCAGTATGCATTAAATCTTTTAATTTTAATAATTTATCATAAAAGTGACGTATAGCGGAAGGTTCTAAATTAGTAATCGTTTCAATATTAGGTATGTCACTATGTGGTGATTCTGTCCACATTGGCTCATTAAAATGGCCTGAAAATTGAAATGCTCTAGCAATACCAATAGCACCAATCGCATCTAGTCGATCTGCATCTCTAACAATTTGTCCTTCAATTGGAAGGTCTACATGATTATTTTGTCCATTTCTATAACTTAAATGTTGAATGATGTAAATAATCTTTTGTTGTTGATCAGAAGATACGCGAATGTTCTTTAAAAATGTTTTTAAACAATCTAAAGCATTGGCTTTATTTGTTAACTTATCATCAATGACATCATGAAGTAATGCAGATAATGTGATAATTAAATATTCTCCTTGTTGCTCGCATTTAGAGATTGTTTGAGCTAGTGACGTTACACGTTCTACATGTGCAACATCATGACCAGAATAATCACTTTTATGAAAATCTTTCATATATCTATGCGCTAATTCTATTTGTCGTGTTACATCCATTTTAATCTCCTTATTGTTCAGATGAGTTCGGGACTAAAGTATTATTTTAAGACTATAATATTTTCATTGTGATTTTTTAAGCCACTATATCTAAATTATCTATAGAATAGGTGAAAGTAATTGAGATATACCTTCTTTAAATTTAATCCACAGGCTTCGTTTATTATATAAGTCTTCAGTGAGTCGGTAAGATACTTTCATATCTTGAATAAATGCTTCTTTTAGTTGCGCTGCAATTGCTTCATCATAGATGAATGCGTTTACTTCAAAGTTCAATGTAAAACTACGATTATCCATGTTGGCAGTACCTACTGAAGCAATTTCATCATCAATAATTAATGTTTTGGAGTGTAAGAAACCATTATCATAATGATAGATTTTCACGCCAGCTGATAATAGAGAAGCTGCGTTTTTTAAGGTAGCCCAATAAACAAAAGGATGATCAGGTTTATTAGGAATCATGATATTGACCTCTACACCACCTAAAGCTGCTATTTTAATTGCATCAATGAAGGCTTGATCAGGAATAAAATAGGGTGATTGAATATAAATAGATTGTTTAGCTGAAGAAATCATTTTCAAATAACCATATTTGATTTGCTCCCAATCTTCATCAGGACCACTTGAGGCAATTTGTACACCTATTGTTCCACCAGAGTCTACATCAGGAAAATAGCGATCTTCATATTCGATTGAATCACGGTTTGATTGTGAGTTCCAATCTAATATAAATCTCAGTTCAAGTGCGTTTACAGAATCTCCTTCTAATCGCAAATGAGTGTCTCGCCAATATCCAAATTTTTTATCTTTACCTAAATATTCGTCGCCTACATTAAAACCACCAACATAACCAATTTTACCGTCAATAATAACTATTTTTCTATGGTTTCGGTTATTCATACGTAGGTTTATAAGTGGGAGTTTAGAAGGAAAGAAAGATTCAACATGTCCACCTTTTTGACGAAAGTGTTTTAAATCTTTTTTTCTTAGAGTTCTTGATCCCATATCATCGTATAACATTTTAACTTCTAAGCCCTCATCAAGTTTATCCTCAAGTGCTGAGAGAATTCGATGACCTAATTCATCACTTTTGAAAATATAGTATTGAATATGTATATAATCTTTTGCATTTTTAATATCACTTAATAATGCATCAAATTTTGCATGGCCATCAGTATAAATCTTGGTTTGATTATCAGTAGTAAGGAATGCAGCATTGTTAAAAAGTAACATGCGTACCATTTCTTTAAACTTAACAATTTGATGATTACCTTTTGAGAAATCGTCGCTTTCTAATGCTTCAATTTGTTCATCGACAATCATAGCAAGGCCTTTACGGTCTTCTTTTTTCAATTTAAAAATACGATTGCGTTGAATTTGGCGTCCTAATAGTAAATATAAAATAAACCCTATAATTGGTAAAAATACTAAAACAAGTAGCCAAGCCCATATTGAACCAGCACTACGGCGCTCCATAAAGATAATAACAAACGCAAAAATTAAGTTTAATATAAAGGCAGCAATTAAAATGATATTAATAATCAATGAGGAATGCGTGAAAGACATTGAGTATATTTCTACCATAGTACGCCTCCTGTTTATTTTTTAATTCTTGCAAGAATAAGATAAGTCTAGTACTTTCTTAAACTTAATTGTATCATGGCATTAACTAAATAGCATGACCCTTTTTCATGAAAATAAGTTACAGTGTTTGACGAATATGAAGGTAAATTATACGATATGATAGTACTATTAGAAAGGGTGACGACCTTGAATAATCATGAAAATGCACATCATTCCGATCAAATTAAAATGAATTTAAAATCAAGACTTAATCGTATTGAAGGGCAAGTTAGAGCGATTAATCGCATGATTGAAGAAGATGTATACTGTGATGACGTGCTAACTCAAATTAGAGCTACAAGATCAGCTTTAAATAGTGTGGCCACTAAGTTGCTAGATCATCATATGAAAAGCTGTATCATGGATAAAGTGAATAACGGCGCTCAAGAAGAAGCGATGGAAGAATTGTTAGTGACTTTTCAAAAATTAATGAAAGATTAGGGGTTAATTAAATGAACTTTAGTGAAATTAGAATTAGTGAATTAAATACTGAAGAGCAAGCTAATTCACTCCAACATAGACTTGAGAAGATGATAGGTGTAGATGAAGTAATTGTAGAACTAAATGACCAATTAGTTAAAATTTCTTATGAAACACCTACGAATTTAAATAGTATTGAAAAAGAAATTTATGATGATGGTTATAAGGTATTAGGTTGATAATTTAAAATAATTTTATTAAATATCAATTTTATGCTGAATTAATGTAGTAAAACAACGATAATTGGGGTAGTATAACTTTGAAGTCATAAAACGAGGTGAAAGCCATGAGTAATTCGGATAAATTGCAAAATGTTGTTAAATTATTATCGTCATTAGGTGTGAATATTAAAAAAACTAAATCTCGTTTAGACATTATTAATACATTGCCAGCTACAACACCTGTGCGCCAAGAACTTAAATAGTCTGCTAGCAATTGATAAAGGTAGAAGAGTCTGGGACATAAACCCTAGAGAAATAGCCAGTAAATGAGTTTTAACAAATTCATTTACTGGCTTCTTTATT
>NZ_JBXARC010000047.1:0-3216 GCF_058807855.1 Staphylococcus sp. GW821-FHT11H10
AAGACAATTTCTATATTATTTCAATAGAAATTGTCTTTTTTTCACTTATCCAAGAACTTTATGTCCCGGACTCTTTACTATTTTAGTTATTCCTTCTTCATCGAAAGTAAGTGTTGTTTTAATTCATCTTCTAAGCCAACAAGTTCTTTCTCAGCTTCTTTACGTTTTTGACGACCATTTTGTTGGATTTGAAGTGTTTGTTCAATTGTTTCAATAATATCACTTTGCGTTGTTTTAAGTGTTTCAATGTCTACAATGCCACGCTCATTTTCCGTAGCAGTTTCAATAGCATTTTGTTTTAACATAGCCGCATTCTGAGTAAGTAAATCATTGGTTGTATCTGTTACAGCACGTTGCGCAGACACTGCATTACGCTGTCTCATTAACGTAAGGGCAATTGCCATTTGATTTTTCCAAAGTGGAATACTTGTAAGTATAGAACTTTGAATTTTCTCAGCCAACGCTTGATTAACATTTTGGATCATTCGAATTTGTGGTGCAGTTTGTATAGCAATTTGACGAGACAATTGTAAATCATAGATACGTTTATCTAAACGATCAACAAATTGTTCCATATCCGCTACGGCTTGTATATCCATTTGATTACCAGTTTGATTGGCATGTTCTTGTAATTTTGGAATGTCGTTCGTTTGTATTTCGTGTTTTCTTCTTTTAGCGGCGGCGATATATAAATTAACATCATCAAAGTAATCTTTATTTTGTTGATATAATCCGTCTAATAATTTGATATCTTTTGATAGATTATTTTTATGTCTATCAAGCTGAATTGTAATTCTATCAATCTGGGAACTTACTGATTGCATCCTAGAAAATACTTCATTAATTGAAGCTTTTGTACGTTTAAAAAAGCGCTTAAGTTTTGATTGTTTCTCTGGATTTAACTCATCAGGATTTACAGCTTTTAACTTAGTCATTAATTGATTAAGTGAATCTCCAACAGGTCCAATATCTTTCGTCTGCACTTCATCCAACATTTTATGTGAGAATTTAGACATATTTTCTTGCAAATGTGAGCCATATGATAATAGACCATCATTGTCTAAAGGTTTAATTTGTTGACTAATACTTTCAATTTTTTGCATTTCTTTATCACTGAATTGTTGCTGAAAATCATCTAAAACTGTATTTTGATTCGCTAGACTGACATTACTATTATTATCTAGGTTATTTAGTTGCTGTTGTTCTATATAATCATCTAATGGATGTGAGTTGTTAAATTGATCATTTCGAGGCATTTAAAAAATCGCTCCATTTCTATATTCTAGTTATCTTTATGACGTTTTTGTTCTAATTTATTAAGTTCCATTTCAACATCTAGACGCTCATAATCATCTTCATTGATTCTCTTCAAATCAGCAATCAACGTACGTTTAACTTCATCTAAAGTTATACGAGTTTGTTCTAATTTTTGCTTTTCTTCAATCGTTTTTTTTGGCATTTTTGCTAATCGAGTATACGACTCTATTAAATTTAGCGCATTATCTATATGCGAATAAAAGAAACTCTCTACTTTAAAAAACATTGCTGGCCTTTGTTTAACAGCAAAATGAATTGATTTTGAAATTCTATATATATCATTGATTTGTCTGAAATCTTGAATAGATCTTACATTGACAAATGATTTTAATATTGTTCTAATCTTATCTTGCGCTTGCTTTAAATGGTTGCTTACGTAATGATAGTCTCTTCGTGAAAGACCAATTTCGGTTAAATACTTCCTAGACGTGAGTCGTTGAGTAGGAAAGTAGGACACAAAAAACATCCCAATACCAACCAAAGCATCAATAATAAATGAGAGATCAAAGCCAAATACGCTGACCATCCAAGATATCATAGCTACTGGAATCCCTACAATTACGCCTAAAAGTCGAGAAATATTATATCTCAAATTACATCTTCCTTTTTATATTTAAATCGATTTAAAATCAGAAAAATCTTCACTCACATTAGTATCTTCAAGCTCATAGTGTGTAACATGTGAAGCAGGTGATGCACCTTCAGTCACAGCATTAATAAACTGTTCGAGGTCATCGTCATTACCTATTGCATATATTTCAACATAATCATCTACATTCTGGACAGTGCCTAGAATATTATACTTATTCGCTAATCTTTGTGTATAATATCGAAAGCCTACACCTTGAACTGTCCCAAACACTTGTAAATGCTTTTGCTTCATAGTATCACTCCTTATATATATTATACGAAGTTTTATACTAAAAAACTAATATTTACTATGGAATAAACAGGCTATCGGACAAAAGTATGAGACATTATATTTTTAATTCAGATATAAAATAGTTAAAATGATTATTATAGGCTAATTGAGAGGGGAAATATACATGTGGACAGTTGCCAAAATTAGAGCTGACTATGAGGGATGGTGGTTATTTAGTGACTGGACAGATAAAATTATAGAGCAATATCAATTTACTTCATATGATGAAATGCTAAACTACTACAAAAATATAATTTCAAAAAGTAAAGATTATTACGATAATTATGTTGTTGGAAAATACAATATTCATGCGTTTTATAACAATTGCGATTTAAACTTTTGTGAAGATTGTGAAGAAGATTTACAAATATTTTATAGTTTTATTGTATTAAATAATAAAGAAGTATATTATAATCTACCAAAAATTAATTAAAAGACAATTTTCTATAATTGTATTGCAATTTGGTAAGAACTAACATATAATTATTATTAAGCAATGGTTTTATTCCATATTGCAAAGAATATCTGTAAGAGTTATTTATAGCGTTTTGTTATTAATACATAATTGTCACATGTATTTTTTGTAATATGCGAATAATGCATATTGAAAGAATTTAGTCTTGGAGGTTTCAGAATTATGAAACAAGGTACAGTTAAATGGTTTAACGCTGAAAAAGGTTTTGGTTTTATCGAAGTTGAAGGTGAAAACGACGTATTCGTACACTTTTCAGCAATTAACCAAGATGGTTACAAATCATTAGAAGAAGGTCAATCAGTTGAATTTGAAGTAGTTGAAGGCGACCGCGGTCCTCAAGCTGCAAACGTTGTAAAACTATAATAAATAGATTGTAAAATATTGACTTTAGTAACACCTTACCAAGATGTAAGGTGTTTTTTATTTTGGCTCTACGTCAAATCGGACTGATGAGTCCAAATATTGAGATTAAGCAACCTTAGGTTGTTTAATCTCTTTTTTT
>NZ_JBXARC010000048.1:0-3123 GCF_058807855.1 Staphylococcus sp. GW821-FHT11H10
AATAAAGAAGCCAGTAAATGAATTTGTTAAAACTCATTTACTGGCTATTTCTCTAGGGTTTATGTCCCAGACTCTTCGATATTATAAATACTAATATTTTATTGTCATTAAATCATTATTTTAAATGATCAACGGCATACTGTGCTTCTTCTTCAGTAAATTTGAAACCATCTTTAGAAGACAACATATCCTTAATATCTGATTTAGAAGTATCGCCATCTTTAGATAAAGATTTTGCTCTTTCTAGTGCATTCTCTTTGTAGTCTACTTTTACATTATCGGCAGCATATTTTGCTTCATCTTCTGTGAAATCGTCGTATTCTACTAACTTATTATAAAGTTCACTTTTTGATTCGATAGAGTCTTGCATATATCGTTGGGCATTTTTTAATGCATTCTTTTTAAAATCCGTCTTCAAATGTTTCATTGCGTAATCTGCTTCATCTTTCGTAAATTGACGCCCATCTTTAGACGTAAGTTCGTCTTCAAGTTGCGATTTTGAAGAATAAGATTGGTCACTAATATGTTTTGCTGTTTCTAATGCATTTTCTTTATAGTCAATTTTTGCATGCTTCATTGCATAATCTACTTGTTCACTAGTAAATTGACCTGAATTTTCATCATTTTTAAGATAATCAGTTAGTTCTTTTTTCGAAAAATGTAAGTTATCACTACTTTCTTCTGCAGTTTTTAACGCATTTTCCTTATAATCTACATCTTTTAAATGATTAACAGCATATTTAGCTGTACTAGAATTAAATTTATCACCACTACTAGAAGTCAATTGATTATAGATACCTTTTTTAGACATGTACATTGATTTAGCATAAGTTTCAGCACGTTGCAAAGCTTCTTCTTTATCATTCCCGCCAGCTTTACGAGAGTTACCTTCTTGTTTGGATTCATGCGTTGCATTTTCACTATCACTTGATGAAATTGAGTCTGAGACTTTCATAAAAATCACACAAGCTGCTAGTACCAATATAATTAAAATAACTAGACAGCCACAACCGGCGCCACATCCAATAAGCCAATATTTCCCTTTATTAGAACTATTGGAATCATCGTTTTGAGTACTTTCATTATTACTCACATTTTCATATTTATCTTGATTATGTATATTGTTTTCTTGTGATTGTTCTTGGGATGAATTGGTATTATTTGGTGGCTCTTCATTAAATGCCATTAAAATATCCTCCTTGTAGTTGGTTAACACTAATTACAATCATACATAAATTAAAATTTACATACAATAGCTATAAAATTTATTTTGTGACATTAATTTAAATTCAAGTCATTATATCGCAACTAATTTTATTTAAAACGAAAATTATGATAAAAAACCTGTCATACACTAAATATATAGTATGACAGGCATTTAATAGAAATTATAAACGAATATCGATATCGTCAATTTGCTGTTGATATTCTTTGTATTTACTTTCGACTAACATTTGGTAAGGTGTGTCAAAGAAGTCTGCAAGAATCATTGCATCTTTAAACTTAGGTTCGTGTTGATGATTTTCCCATTCCCATAATTGATGGGGTTCATAATGTGTACCATATTTTTTATTAATTAATTCTGTTAATTCGTTAATTTCAAGATTTCGTTTAGTTCTTAAATTAAAAAGTGTATGTGAACTCATGAAACATAACCTCCTAAAAAACAAGTTTGAATTTAAATTATTTTTACTTACTTTCCAATTCATTAATTATAAGTAAATAATTTGAGCCTTTTATATACAACCTAAGTTATTTAACTATACTAGTCTTGTTCACAATAATTATCAAGTCTTTTAGCTGATAAATATTAATTATGTTATCTTTATTTCAAAAAATATAAATAAAGGGGAAATTTATAATGAAACTATTTGATTCGCATTTTCATATCATTGATTATGATTTTCCGGTGAAGGAAAATAACGGCTATATGCCTCCATCATTTAAGGTTAATGACTATTTAAATCATACTCAGCAATTAAATGTTGTTGGTGGCGCAATTTTATCAGGGTCATTTCAAGGATTTGACCAAGATTATTTAATATCGGCTTTAAATCAACTTCAGGGTTAATTTGTTGGGATAACGCAGCTACCTGCCTCAACATCTGACGATGAAATTCTTCGATTACATGATGAAGGAGTTAGAGCTATTCGATTTAATGTTAAACGTGGTGGGTCTGAAGATATAGCGCTTATTAAGACGTTTGCGTAAAGAGTCTATGATTTAGTTGGCTGGCATTCTGAAATATATATTGAATCCAAACAATTAAAAGATTATAAAGAAATTATAAGTTCGTTACCTAAAGTATCAATCGATCATCTTGGCTTGACCGTAGAAGGTTTTGAAGATTTAAAAGCATTAGTCAAACAAGGTGTTTATGTTAAAGCAACAGGATTTGGACGTATAGAAGTTGAGCCTATTGCAGCCATTAAGGAACTGATTGACATTAATCCTGATGCCATTATGTTTGGTACAGATTTACCTTCCACGCGAGCAAAGCGCCCTTTTAGTGAACAAGATATTGAGTTAACTCAAAAGCATTTTGATGAAGAGACACAAGAGAAGATCTTTTATAAAAATGCATTAAAATTTTACAGAATTTCAGAATGAAAATCGAATTTGTAGTAGTGGAAAACGAATATATAAATTATCCATAATTTTTATAATGAGATTTGATATAAGTTTAAATAAAAATATAATAAAATTATATCCTAATGTTTATTCATATTGATGCGTGGTATATAAAAGAAGTATACAAAAATAGAAGATGTAAGGAGAGTTCTGAATATGGGCTTTATTGTTATGTTAATAGTCGGAGGATTAATCGGCTGGGTTGCCGGTATGATCATGGGTAAAGATATTCCAGGTGGTATCATCGGTAACATTATCGCTGGTTTAATCGGTTCAGCTGTAGGTAGTAAATTGTTAGGTACTTGGGGACCTGTATGGGGTGGCGTACCAATCATTCCAGCACTAATCGGTGCAATTATTGTTATTTTCGTTGTTTCTTTAATTTTAAAAGCACTTAGAAAATAATAGCCATATTAAGAGTCTGGGACATAAACCCTAGAGAAATAGCCAGTAAATGAGTTTTAACAAATTCATTTACTGGCTTCTTTATT
>NZ_JBXARC010000049.1:0-1795 GCF_058807855.1 Staphylococcus sp. GW821-FHT11H10
AAATAATATAGAAATTGTCTTTTTTATAAATTTTTTGATTATTTTCAGCTCGTTGAGCTACTACTTTTCTTATATTAAGTGCCATTAATACAAAACCAAGTTCTCTTTTGACTTTATTGAGTCCTCGGACAGACATCCGAGTGAAACCCAAAATAGCCTTCATAAATCCAAAAACAGGTTCCACATCAATTTTTCTTTGACTGTAGATATTTTTTGTTTCTGGTTCTGAAAGCTTTTTGTTAATTTGGGATTTAAAATATTCCCAGTTATAATTCTTCATTATTTTTTTGTTTGTTTTTGAATTGAAGTTCATACATTGATTTTTCAGAGGACATTCTGAACAATCATCACATTCATATAATTTGAAGTCTCGCTTATAACCATACTTATCATGACGATAGGCATATCTTTTAAAACCTAGCCGTTTATTATTCGGACAAATGAATTCGTCATTAATTTCGTCATAGTTCCAATTTTGAGTATTAAAGATGTCACTTTTATATTTTTTAGTTTTATCTTTTATAAACATTCCATATGTTATGAGTGGCGTTCGATTAAAGTCATCTATAATTGCCTTATAATTTGATTCACTACCATAACCTGCATCAGCTACAATATATTCAGGTAAATGACCGTAGGTCTCTTGAATTGAATTTAAAAATGGAATCATCGTTCTAGTATCCGTTGGATTTTGATACACATTATAAGATAAAACAAATTGGGAATTTGTCGCTATTTGTAAATTATACCCTGGCTTAAGTTGTCCATTTTTCATGTGATCTTCTTTCATTCTCATAAATGTCGCATCATGATCTGTCTTAGAATAACTATTTCTATCCTTTAAAATAGATTTTTGAAATTCGTATCGATACTTTCGCTCAAAATAATCATTGATTTGCTTTTTGTATTTTTTGATTTTAGTTCTTTTGAGACGTATTTGTTTTCTTGTTTTAGTACATTTTTCATTGTTGATATGTTGGTTTAAATCTTCGATTTCTTTATCTAAGTGACTACCAATCAAATCTATTTCTTCTTTTGTTAATTCATTATCATGATCTTCTTTAATTTCCGGTATGATTTTATTGGTTACCAATTCATGGTAGAGGGCTTTAGAATCCTCATTCATCTTTGATTCATGGTTTTGAATACTCTTTTTCCATACAAATGTATATCGATTGGCATTTGCTTCAATTTTTGTACCATCAATAAAAATAGCTTTATCATCTATAAGATTTTGTTTTACACACTGACTGTAAAATTGAATAAATAAAGATTCTAATAAAGCATCTACTTTTGGATTTACTCTAAATCGATTAATTGTTTTATAAGAAGGTTTTTGATTTTGTGATAGCCACATCATTCGGATGCTATCATTAAGCATTTTTTCTATTTTACGACCTGAGAATACAGATTGTGTGTAGGCATATAGAATCACTTTTAACATCATTTTAGGATGGTACGAAGTTGCACCACGGTGATGTCTGAATTCGTCGAATTCATTGTCAGGAATTGTTTCAACAATATCATTTACATGTCGTGAAATATCATTTGTGGGGATAAGAACTGAAGTTTCCATTGGTAGAGTAAGTTGAGTCATGTTATAATTTTTATACATAAGGCACCTCGTTAATTTAGTTTAGTGATGTTTATTAAATTATACGAAAGTGCTTTATTTTTTTAAAGTATTACAATGTAAAATTACATATAAATACAAAGTATTTTGGCGAGACTCTTGAGGGAACAGGACAAGCTGAAGACTACAGGCTGAAGCTGTCCCCTAAGAAAGCGAGCCAAC
>NZ_JBXARC010000050.1:0-1306 GCF_058807855.1 Staphylococcus sp. GW821-FHT11H10
ATGTGGAGCCGTAGCGAAAGCGAGTCTGAATAGGGCGTTGAGTATTTGGTCGTAGACCCGAAACCAGGTGATCTACCCATGGTCAGGTTGAAGTTCAGGTAACACTGAATGGAGGACCGAACCGACTTACGTTGAAAAGTGAGCGGATGAACTGTGGGTAGCGGAGAAATTCCAATCGAACTTGGAGATAGCTGGTTCTCTCCGAAATAGCTTTAGGGCTAGCCTCAAGTGATGATTATTGGAGGTAGAGCACTGTTTGGACGAGGGGCCCCTCTCGGGTTACCGAATTCAGACAAACTCCGAATGCCAATTAATTTAACTTGGGAGTCAGAACATGGGTGATAAGGTCCGTGTTCGAAAGGGAAACAGCCCAGACCACCAGCTAAGGTCCCAAAATATATGTTAAGTGGAAAAGGATGTGGCGTTGCCCAGACAACTAGGATGTTGGCTTAGAAGCAGCCATCATTTAAAGAGTGCGTAATAGCTCACTAGTCGAGTGACACTGCGCCGAAAATGTACCGGGGCTAAACATATTACCGAAGCTGTGGATTGTCCGTAGGACAATGGTAGGAGAGCGTTCTAAGGGCGTTGAAGCATGATCGCAAGGACATGTGGAGCGCTTAGAAGTGAGAATGCCGGTGTGAGTAGCGAAAGACGGGTGAGAATCCCGTCCACCGATTGACTAAGGTTTCCAGAGGAAGGCTCGTCCGCTCTGGGTTAGTCGGGTCCTAAGCTGAGGCCGACAGGCGTAGGCGATGGATAACAGGTTGATATTCCTGTACCACCTAGCATCGTTTTAATCGATGGGGGGACGCAGTAGGATAGGCGAAGCGTACGATTGGATTGTACGTCTAAGCAGTGAGATTGAGTGTTAGGCAAATCCGGCACTCTTAAGATTGAGCTGTGATGGGGAGAGGAAATTGTTTCCTCGAGTCGTTGATTTCACACTGCCGAGAAAAGCCTCTAGATAGATAATAGGTGCCCGTACCGCAAACCGACACAGGTAGTCAAGATGAGAATTCTAAGGTGAGCGAGCGAACTCTCGTTAAGGAACTCGGCAAAATGACCCCGTAACTTCGGGAGAAGGGGTGCTCTTTAGGGTGCAAGCCCAGAAGAGCCGCAGTGAATAGGCCCAAGCGACTGTTTATCAAAAACACAGGTCTCTGCTAAACCGTAAGGTGATGTATAGGGGCTGACGCCTGCCCGGTGCTGGAAGGTTAAGAGGAGTGGTTAGCTTCTGCGAAGCTACGAATCGAAGCCCCAGTAAACGGCGGCCGTAACTATAACGGTCCTAAGGTAGCGAAAT
>NZ_JBXARC010000053.1:0-923 GCF_058807855.1 Staphylococcus sp. GW821-FHT11H10
TCCTGCTTAACCTTGCATCAGATCGTAACTCGCCGGTTCATTCTACAAAAGGCACGCCATCACCCATTAACGGGCTCTGACTACTTGTAAGCACACGGTTTCAAGTTCTCTTTCACTCCCCTTCCGGGGTACTTTTCACCTTTCCCTCACGGTACTGGTTCACTATCGGTCACTAGAGAGTATTTAGCCTTAGGAGATGGTCCTCCCAGATTCCGACGGAATTTCACGTGCTCCGTCGTACTCAGGATCCACTCAAGAGAGAATATATTTTCAACTACAGGATTATTACCTTCTTTGATTCAACTTTCCAGATGATTCGTCTAATATATTCCTTTGTAACTCCGTATAGAGTGTCCTACAACCCCAATAAGCAAGCTTATTGGTTTGGGCTCTTCCCGTTTCGCTCGCCGCTACTCAGGGAATCGATTTTTCTTTCTCTTCCTCCGGGTACTAAGATGTTTCAGTTCTCCGGGTCTGCCTTCTGACAAGCTATGAATTCACTTGTCGATAACACGACATAACTCGTGCTGGGTTCCCCCATTCGGAAATCTCTGGATCAACGCTTACTTACAGCTACCCAAAGCATATCGTCGTTAGTAACGTCCTTCGTCGGCTTCTAGTGCCAAGGCATCCACCGTGCGCCCTTAATAACTTAATCTATGTTTCAACCATATTAGAACGTAGTTCTAATTTTAAGAAACCTGTTATTAATCTTGTGAGTGTTCTTTCGAACACTAGCGATTATATTTTATGAATTCAAGCTTTTTTAAAACTCTTATTCACTCGGTTTTGCTTGGTAAAATCTATTTTTACTTACTTATCTAGTTTTCAATGTACAAATAATTAATGGTGGAGACTAGCGGGATCGAACCGCTGACCTCCTGCGTGCAAAGCAGGCGCTCTCCCAGCTGAGCTAAGCCCCC
>NZ_JBXARC010000054.1:0-690 GCF_058807855.1 Staphylococcus sp. GW821-FHT11H10
CAGTTTCCAATGACCCTCCACGGTTGAGCCGTGGGCTTTCACATCAGACTTAAAAAACCGCCTACGCGCGCTTTACGCCCAATAATTCCGGATAACGCTTGCCACCTACGTATTACCGCGGCTGCTGGCACGTAGTTAGCCGTGGCTTTCTGATTAGGTACCGTCAAGACGTGCATAGTTACTTACACGTATGTTCTTCCCTAATAACAGAGTTTTACGATCCGAAGACCTTCATCACTCACGCGGCGTTGCTCCGTCAGGCTTTCGCCCATTGCGGAAGATTCCCTACTGCTGCCTCCCGTAGGAGTCTGGACCGTGTCTCAGTTCCAGTGTGGCCGATCACCCTCTCAGGTCGGCTACGTATCGTCGCCTTGGTAAGCCGTTACCTTACCAACTAGCTAATACGGCGCGGGTCCATCTATAAGTGATAGCAAAACCATCTTTCACTATCGAACCATGCGGTTCGAAATATTATCCGGTATTAGCTCCGGTTTCCCGAAGTTATCCCAGTCTTATAGGTAGGTTACCCACGTGTTACTCACCCGTCCGCCGCTAACGTCAAAGGAGCAAGCTCCTTGTCTGTTCGCTCGACTTGCATGTATTAGGCACGCCGCCAGCGTTCATCCTGAGCCAGGATCAAACTCTCCATAAAAATTTATGATGTTTGATTAGCTCATAATACTAAATAGT
>NZ_JBXARC010000055.1:0-651 GCF_058807855.1 Staphylococcus sp. GW821-FHT11H10
CTAATGACTGGGCGTAATTTAGGACACACATCTGAAAGATGAATAGAAAAGAGTTTATGATTAAATTTCTCTATTTGGTTTTCTTTTAAAAATCGTCTTAGCTCATGAACGTAGTGATATGTATTATATAATTCTTCATCTACATCTAATAAGTAATTTACAATGCCTTTTTCAGTTTTCCACTCTTTAAATAAATGGACTTTACGATAATTAAATGCCTCTAGCGTTTCAAAAGGTTTAAGAAATAATTTCCAATAACTTTTATATTTATTATAAAGCGGTCTATTTGAGGCCCTATAACAATTCATTACATGAACTCTAGACATATTTAACGCTCGATTTAAGGATTGAACAATATGAAAACGATCAATAATAATCTTCGCGTTAGGAAATAATTGCTTGATTAGCGACATATATGGTTCATACATATCAATCGTTACTGTTTTGACTTTTTGTCTTAGTTTCAAAGAATAGCGATAAAAATGATCTTTTAACGATTTTAACTTACGATCCGCTACCACATCTACGATGCGGTGCGATACAGCATCTGCATAAATAAAGCTCATTTTCCCAGTTACATTTTTAACACTTTTAAATTCGTCCATCATTAAGTGTTCAGGTAAAGCATCAAAAGAAGACTGACCTACGTCG
>NZ_JBXARC010000056.1:0-195 GCF_058807855.1 Staphylococcus sp. GW821-FHT11H10
GATTCAGATGCAGATGCTGATTCAGATGCAGATGCAGACGCAGATGCAGACGCAGATGCTGACGCAGATGCAGATGCTGACTCAGACGCAGATGCAGACGCAGATGCAGATGCAGACGCAGATGCTGATTCAGATGCAGATGCAGATGCTGACTCAGATGCAGACGCAGACGCTGACGCAGATTCAGATGCTGAC
>NZ_JBXARC010000056.1:294-595 GCF_058807855.1 Staphylococcus sp. GW821-FHT11H10
CTCAGATGCAGATGCAGACGCAGACGCAGATGCAGACGCAGATGCAGATGCTGATTCAGATGCTGATTCAGATGCAGATGCAGACGCAGACGCAGATGCTGATTCAGATGCAGACGCTGACGCAGACTCAGATGCAGACGCAGATTCAGATGCTGACTCAGATGCAGATGCAGACGCAGACGCAGATGCAGACGCAGATGCAGATGCTGATTCAGATGCTGATTCAGATGCAGATGCAGACGCAGACGCAGATGCTGATTCAGATGCAGACGCTGATGCAGATGCTGACTCAGATGCAGAC
>NZ_JBXARC010000057.1:0-581 GCF_058807855.1 Staphylococcus sp. GW821-FHT11H10
AATATTATTGGTTCGGGTACGACAGATGATACGGGTCATGTCACAATTACACCGACAAAACCTATTCCTGAAGGTAATGTCACTGCCAAAGCGACTGATAATGCAGAACATCCGAATAGTTCTACATCTCAACCGAAAAAAGCGACTGATACAACGCCGCCAACGGCGCCTGTGGTTACTAGTGATTTAACTGGTAAAGCAACAACTACTGATCCTGTTGAAGTTACTACAGATCCAAATACTCATGTTGATTTACTTGATAAAGACGGCAATATTATTGGTTCGGGTACGACAGATGATACAGGTCATGTCACGATTACACCGACAAAACCTATTCCTGAAGGTAATGTCACTGCCAAGGCGACGGACGATGCAGAACATCCGAATAGTTCTACATCTCAACCGAAAAAAGCGACTGATACAACGCCGCCAACGGCGCCTGTGGTTACTAGTGATTTAACTGGTAAAGCAACAACTACTGATCCTGTTGAAGTTACTACAGATCCAAATACGAAAGTGGAATTATTAGATAAAGATGGCAATGTTATCGGTTCGGGTACGACAGATGATACAGGTCATGT
>NZ_JBXARC010000058.1:0-540 GCF_058807855.1 Staphylococcus sp. GW821-FHT11H10
AATTACCTCTATAATTATTAGCTACCAAACAAAATAAAAAAGAAAGGTAATGCGCCTATGTGTAAGTCTATATTAAAAACATTAAGAATTAAAGATAAAAATATCAATTTTTCAGACGAAGTGATTGAGAAAAAATATAAAGGACGAATGAGCCTGTTTTATTATGCCGAGCTCACTTATCAACCTACATATTGTGAAAATTGTTTAGCTAAAAATGATAATTTCTCTATAGTAAAAAATGGTAAGAAAACCTCAACGATTACTTTGCTTAAAATTATGGAAATGCCCGCTTATTTAAATCTTCAAAAACAAAGATTTTATTGTAAAACATGCGATAGTCATTTTACTGCTAAATCTAATATTGTCGACGCTCATTGCTTTATTTCAAATAAAACAAAACTTGCAGTTTTAAATAAAGCACAAGAATGCCGCTCTCAAAAATCTATCGCTAAGTCATGCTTAATATCATCAATGACTGTGTCTAGAGTGATTAATCAAGCGGCAAGCGACGTAGGTCAGTCTTCTTTTGATGCTTTACCT
>NZ_JBXARC010000059.1:0-534 GCF_058807855.1 Staphylococcus sp. GW821-FHT11H10
ACAAAAAAAGAGATTAAACAACCTAAGGTTGCTTAATCTCAATATTAGGACTCATCAGTCCGATTTGACATAGAGCCAAAATATTGACGCATGGAATTTTGAATTTCATGCGTTTTTTCTATTGCAAAATATCTTGAATCTGATAGAATGTTTTCTTGTGAGTAACGCATCCATTTGAATAATAAATAATTTATAATTTAGTTCAAAAAAAGTGTTGACGTAATACTTATATCTTGATATTATATAAAAGTCGTCGAAAACGGAATGTTAATTCTTTATAAAGTTTGTTTCGATGGTGTAAAAGTTACCATTGCAAAACTAATTAAGATGACTTAAAATGATTAAAGTAATCAACAAAAGTTATTGACTTTGTTAAACAGAAGTTATATAATTAAGAAGTTAGTTTGAAAAATGAACATTGAAAACTGAATGACAATATGTCAACGTTAATTCCAAAAACAGTAACTTAATTGTTACAAACACTATTTAGTATTATGAGCTAATCAAACATCATAAATTTTTATGGAGAGTTTG